>JAYUFL010000236.1:0-20579 GCA_043738745.1 Bacteroidota bacterium | reverse complement strand
ATATAATGCTTTTGTGCAAGTACTACCGCTTTCTAATACCACTTTTTTGTCTAACCAATGCCATAATTGAACTCTTGAAATTTCTGCTGTAGCTGCATCTTCCATTAAATTGTAAATAGCTGCAGCGCCAGTTCCCATGAGCCAAGATTCTAGATACAAAATAGCAACATTTATGTTTTTTCGAACTCCTTTTTCTGTCACGTTTCCAACGGGTATTTCTAAAAGTTGATCTTCAGTTATGGTAATTTCGTTTCTTTTAATATGCATTTGATTTTTGGTCATCATATTTTTGTTAAACGCTTTCATAGCAATCGGAATCAATCCTGGATGCGCAACCCAAGTACCATCGTGACCGTTTTTTACTTCTCGTTCTTTGTCGGCTTTTACTTTTTCGAAAGCTAAATTGTTTGCTTCTTCATCATCTTTAATCGGAATTTGAGCCGCCATTCCGCCAATCGCTAAAATCTCTCTTTTGTGACAAGTTTGAATTACTCTCAAAGAATAAGCATTCATAAACGGGCTTGTCATAGTTACTTGATCTCTATCTGGCACTAGAAAATGGGGTTTATTTTTTAATTTCTTTATAAAAGAAAAAATGTAATCCCAACGACCACAATTAAGTCCAACAATATGATTTTTTAATTCATAAATTATTTCGTCCAACTGAAAACTTGCGGTTATGGTTTCAATAAGTACAGTAGCTTTGATTGTTCCAACTGAAATTTTTAAATAATTTTGTGAAAATTCAAATACTTCATTCCACCATCTTGCTTCTTCGTAATGTTCTAATTTTGCTAAATAAAAGTAGCACGACGAATCTTGCTTTTGTAAATTATGTATGTTATGAAAAAAGTATAAACCAAAATCTACTAAAGAGGCCGAAAGGTTTTCGCTCTCAAAGTGTAGATTTTTTTCTTCCAAATGCAATCCACGAGGTCTTACAATAAGAGTAGCAATTTCATTGTTTAATTGGTATGATTTTCCGTTTTGTTCTAACGATATGGTTTTGTTTACTGCATCGATAAGGTTTTTTTGCCCATCCATTAAATTATTCCAAGTTGGAGAGCAACTGTCTTCGAAATCGGCCATAAATGTTTTGGCGCCAGAATTTAGTGCATTTATAACCATTTTGCGATCGACTGGTCCCGTAATTTCAACCCTTCGATCTAATAAATCAGCAGGAATTGGAGACGCAGTCCAATTAGATTCTCTTATTTTTTTAGTTTCCAAGGGAAATATTGGATATTCCCCGTTATCGAAGATCACTTGTTGAATTTCTCTTTTTTCAAGAAGTTCTTTTCGTTTGGCATTAAATTTTTTATGAAGTTCTTCTAAAAAAAGTAAAGCGTCAGGAGTTATGATATTTTCGTAACCATTTTGATGTTTAATTTTTACCTCGGTATTTTCTATTAGAGTTTCCATAATATAGCGTGTTGTTTTATCTGAGTACAATAGTATAAAATAAATAAATACAAAACAAGCGAACGTTCGCTAAATTTATAAAATGATTTATTTTTGTGATTTTGCAGTTAAATAAACTATCTTTGTTATGTGTTTCTAAAAGTTTACAAACACACCTAAAAGTAGATTTTTTAACCCTGATTGATGCGATATCCTCGAATCTCGTCTTTTTTGACGAGCGAAGAGATAAAACCGAAAGTAGGAACAAAATTGATAGGTAAAGTTCGAAGGATTAGCTCAAAAAAAATAAAAAAATGATTGAAGAAGAATACATACGATTGATTTTTGGACTGAAATTAAAACAGTTACGAACCGAGAAAAGTTTGTCATTGTTTGGTTTAGCCAAAGTAGCCGGACTTTCAAAATCGTATTTAAATGAAATTGAAAAAGGGAAAAAATATCCGAAACGTGATAAAATTGTTTTGCTTACAGAGGCACTCGATGTGACTTATGACCAAATGGTTTCGCTGAAATTAGATAAAAATCTAGCTCCAATTGGAGAGATTTTGCAATCTAAAATTTTAAAGGAAATTCCACTGGATATTTTTGGTATTAAAGAAAGTGATTTGATTGATATTATTGCCGAAGCTCCATTGAAGGTCAATGCGTTTATCAGTACGCTTTTTGAAATCGCAAAGCATTATAATTTAAGTAGAGAACGTTTTTTTCTGGCATCTTTACGTTCTTACCAAGAGGCACATAACAATTATTTTGAAACTATAGAAAATGATGTAGAAAGGTTCGCAAAGTCATATTCTATTGATTTATCTAAAAAATTAAAGGAGAAAGATTTAGAAGATATTTTGGTAGAGGAATATGGTTATACTATAAATAATGAGGAATTAACAGAGTACAAAGAATTAAACAATTTACGCTCCGTTTTTGTACCAAAAACTAAAACTTTGCTTGTATCTAAAGAAGCTGATTCATCGCAACGAATGTTTATTTATGCCAAAGAAATTGGATATAATTTTTTGAATATTACGGATAGATTATATACTTTTTCTTGGATAAAATTTGATAGTTTTGATCAAGTTTTAAATAATTTTATTGCTTCTTATTTTGCTGGCGCATTGCTTATTCCAAGAAAAAAATTAGTTGCTGAATTAAAAATATTTTTTGATTCGAAAACATTGAATACTCAAGTTTTCCGAAAGTTAATAGCTGAATTTACGGATTCGCCAGAAACGTTTTATCAACGATTGACTAATATTTTACCTAAATATTTTAACTTAAAAAATCTCTTTTTTTTAAGATTCAATTACAAACCAGAGCGAGATGATTATCAATTGACAAAAGAATTGCATATTACCAATATTCAGGAACCGCACGCCAATGAAAATAACGAACATTATTGCAGAAGATGGGTTTCTATAAAAACCTTGAAAGAAATAACTGTTTCAAATAAGAACCATTTATTTGAGGCACAAATTTCTTCCTATGACCATACCGAAAATGAATATTTAGTTTTTGCATCGGCAACAAAAGATCCTTTTAGATATGGCTATTTTAGGAGCATAGCACTAGGAATTATGATTTCTTCACACGCACAAAGTAAGATTGCTTTCTTGAATGATACTACTATTATAAAACGAAAAGTTGGTGTAACTTGCGAATCTTGTGCTATAATTGACTGTCATGAACGAGTTGCACAACCTAAAAAATTAGAACGCCAAGCACGTTTTTCAAAGACAGAAGAATTGGTGAAATTATTAATGGAAAAATATAACTAAAAGTTATGATTATAAAATCATATCTAAAATTTCTTTACAATTCCAAAAACGAGCATGGAGTACATTCGCCTTTTGTGTTTGATTTGGTTACGAAATGTTTTTATGACAAAACCATTTATCCCGAATATTCAATTTTAAAATCATATAGAAAATCGCTTTTAGCAAATAAGACTTTTATCGAAGTTACCGATTTTGGTGCCGGTTCACGGGTTTTTAAATCCAATAAAAGACAAGTATCTAAAATCGCAAAAACCGCAGGAATTTCTTCAAAAAGAGCCAAATTATTGTTTAGAATTGTACATTATTTTGAGCCAAATACGATTCTCGAAATAGGAACTTCATTAGGATTAGCCACTTCGGCTTTATCATTTGGCAATAAAAATGCAAAAATTATTACTCTCGAAGGTTGTCCCGAAACAGCCAATCAATGCCAATCGCAATTTCAAAATTTCAATATAAATAATACAAAAATAGTTGGAACCGAGTTTACTAATTATTTTAAATCTTTCAACTTTCGACTTTCGAATTAATATACTTCGATGGAAACCATTCTAAATCAGCAACTTTAGAGTATTTCGAACTTTTATTACCAACAATAACCAACGATTCGGTTTGGATTTTTGATGATATTCATTGGAGCAGCGACATGGAAAATGCTTGGGAAATTATAAAAAATCACGAAAAAGTAACTGTTACGATAGACACTTTTCAATGGGGAATTGTATTTTTTAGAGCCGAACAAGAAAAGGAACATTTTGTGATACGAGTTTAACCCCAAGATTCATTAAGGTTTCATATTTATATTCTTTATTAATTTATTTAAATTCAAAATTTGTGAACTTTGTGCCTTCTTTGTGAACTTTGTGGTAAGAATTGTAACAAAAATTAAATTCATTCTACTTATATTTACAAAGTAAAATCAAAATAACGCTAATCTTCATTTTCAAATGGCAGAATCATTAATAAACATCAAAAATATAAAACGAGATTTTGTACTCGGAAACGAAATAGTTTATGTTTTAAAAGGAATTGATTTACAAATAAATAAAGGCGAATATGTGGCACTAATGGGACCTTCGGGATCAGGAAAATCAACATTAATGAACCTTTTAGGTTGTCTAGATACGCCAACTTCTGGAACGTATATACTAAACGAAAAAGATGTTTCGCAAATGCACGACGACGATTTAGCCGAAATTAGAAACAAAGAAATTGGATTTGTTTTCCAGACTTTCAATCTTTTGCCAAGAACAACTGCGCTTGATAATGTTGCATTGCCAATGATTTATGCAGGATTTTCTAAATCCGAAAGAAATATTCGTGCCGCCGAAGTTCTAAATCAAGTAAATCTTGGCGACAGGATGGATCATCAGCCCAACCAACTTTCTGGAGGACAACGCCAGCGTGTAGCCATTGCACGAGCACTTGTAAACAAACCATCGATTATTCTTGCCGATGAACCAACCGGGAATCTAGACAGCAAAACATCGCTCGAAATCATGAAACTTTTTGGCGACATACACGCCTCAGGAAACACCGTGATTTTGGTAACACACGAAGAGGAAATTGCAACTTATGCGCACAGAATCATTCGTTTACGTGACGGATTGATAGAAAGTGATACTACTAAATAATTCATTTTTTTATTTTATAATCAAATAAAAAAATATAAATAAAATAATTTTTTAAAATGCAAATTGCTTTACTAACCTGTCAAAAACTTCCTAATCTTCTTGAAACCGAAAGTGAGTTAATTCCAGAATTAGCCAAACATAATATTGTTGCAAAAGCAGTAATTTGGGACGACAAAAGCATCGATTGGAAACAATTTGACGTATTGGTTTTTAGAAATACTTGGGATTATTACGAAAAACAAACCGAATTTGATTTATGGTTATCTAAAATCGAAAAACTTGGAATAAAAACCTTGAATTCTATTTCGATAATAAATCAAAACAAGCATAAATTTTATTTAAAAGAACTTAAAAAACAAGGAATTACAATTATTCCAACCGTTTTTATAGACAAAACGAATCATCTAAATATTGCAGAAATTATTCCAAGTAATTGGAAAAAAGCAGTAATAAAACCCGCCTATTCTGGAGGTTCGTTTCAAACTCAATTATTCGAAATTTCAGAAATCGAAAAAATAAACCAGAAATACCAACCAATTGCTGCCGAAAAGGAATTGCTTTTGCAGGAATTCATGCCAGAAATTCAGAGTTTAGGAGAAACATCGTTTGTGTTTTTTAATAAAAAATTCTCGCATGCGGTTAATAAAAAACCCGCAAAAGATGAATTCCGAATTCAGAATCAATTTGGCGGAATGTACACTTTGGTTCAGCCCGATCAAGTATTGATAGAAAAAGCACAAAAAATTGTAAACACTTTTTCGGACGAATTACTTTATGCAAGAGTAGATGGAATTATCATCGAAAACGAGTTGCATCTCATGGAAATAGAATGTCTGGAACCCGATTTGTATTTTTATTTATCCGAAGGTTCCATCGAAAGGTTTGTTGCATCAATAATAGCATTAACAAATTAAACACAAAATGAAAGTATATACAAAAACTGGCGATGGCGGTACTACAGCACTTTTTGGCGGAACTCGAGTGCCAAAAGACCATATCCGAATAGAAAGTTACGGAACGGTAGATGAATTAAATTCGCACATTGGGCTTATTCGTGACCAAGAAATGAATCCACATTACAAGGATATTCTTATCGAAATTCAAGACCGATTGTTTACCGTTGGAGCAATTTTGGCAACGCCACAAGAAAAAGAAGTCATGAAAAACGGCGAATTGCGACTAAAAAATCTCGGAATTATCGAAACCGATATTCAACTTTTAGAAAACGAAATAGACACAATGGAAGATTCTTTGCCGCAAATGACACATTTTGTACTTCCTGGAGGACATACAACTGTGTCATATTGTCACGTGGCGCGTTGCGTTTGTCGTCGCGCAGAGCGATTGTCAGTGCATTTAAGCCACCTAGAACACATTGATGAAATGGCAGTAAAATACCTAAACCGACTTTCTGACTACCTTTTTGTATTGGCACGAAAGTTGTCATTTGATTCGAAAGCAGAAGAAGTAAAATGGATTCCGAGAAAATGATTTTTATTTTCGTGATAACCTTTTTGCAATTCCAATAACAAAAAAGAGTAATCCTAGAATTAGTAAGGCAAAATATATGGTGCTTATACTTCTGATATAGTTAGAGGTAAAAAGACAAATCATACTCAAGATATAAAATGCCATTGGGTTCATATTTTTTATAGAATCGAAGTCCATATTTTATTGTTTTTTAAAGAAACTATCAATAAATTCGTATTTATTAAAAATTTGTAAATCATCGATTCCTTCTCCAACTCCAATATATTTTACTGGAATTTTAAATTGATCTGAAATTCCAATCACAACCCCACCTTTTGCAGTTCCATCGAGTTTTGTAATAGCAAGACAAGTAACATCAGTTGCTGCAGTAAATTGTTTGGCTTGTTCGAAAGCATTTTGCCCAGTTGAACCATCCAAAACCAGCATTACATCATGTGGCGAGTCATCTACAACTTTTTGCATCACACGTTTTACTTTTGTAAGTTCATTCATCAAATTAATTTTATTATGTAAACGTCCTGCAGTATCAATAATAACAATATCAGTATTTTGAGCCACTGCACTTTGCAATGTATCGAATGCCACGGATGCTGGATCGCTACCCATTTGTTGTTTTACTAATGGAACTCCAACTCGATCCGCCCAAATTTGCAGTTGGTCTATAGCAGCCGCTCTAAAAGTATCTGCCGCACCCAAAACTACACTATAACCTTGTTTTTTGAATTGGTTAGCCAATTTTCCTATTGTAGTGGTCTTGCCTACTCCATTTACTCCTACAACCATCAAAACGTAAGGTTTTTGGGCGGTCGGAACAACAAATTCTGTTGCTTCTCCAACATTAGTTTCGGAAAGTAATCCTGCAATCTCTTGACGAAGAATATTGTTTAACTCTTCTGTACCTAAATATTTGTCGTTTTCTACACGACTTTCTATTCGGGAAATAATTTTTAGCGTTGTATTAACACCAACATCTGATGCTACAAGAATTTCCTCGAGATTATCAAGTACTTCGGCATCGACTTTGGATTTTCCAGCAACGGCTTTTGTTAGTTTCGAAAAAAAATTAGAAGTACTTTTTTCGAGACTTTTATCTAATGTTTGTTTTTTTTCGGAAGAAAATATTTTTTTAAAAAAACTCATTTTAAAGTTTTAGAGTATTATTTTTTAGATTTTAATAATAAATTAATCTCTTTTTGGACTATTTTTCTTTTCTCTTTTTTCTTCTTTTTTTTCTTTAGCCGTTTTTAGCGGTTCTTTTTTTACAGTTTTTTTTGCGTCTTGACTTTTTGCCATAATGTTTTATTTTGAGATTAATTTTAAAAATAATTATATTGTAAAAGTAAAATATTTTTTTTGATTTTAGAAATCTATCTTACTTTTAAAATATAATTACAGTTTTTTTAATAGATTCTAGTTTATTTAAACATTCCAGAAAATGAAATGTATTATTATCTGTTGGATTTTCAATATAATTTGTGAACACAACTTAAAGGAATAAAAAAATATGTTGAAATTTTGTAACTTTACACTTTTTGTAAAATAGATAATGCTAAAAACAATAATTTTCATATCCATTGGAGGAGCCATCGGAAGCGTTTTACGTTATTTGTTGTCTATATTAGTCAACAAATATTGGGTAAATAATTTTCCATTGGCCACTTTTTTGACCAATGTTTTAGGTTGCTTTTTAATTGGTTTAATAATCGGATTTTTAGAAAAAAACCATTTGACCGATTCGAATTTAAAATGGATTTTAGTAACAGGTTTCTGTGGAGGATTCACAACTTTTTCGACTTTCGGATATGAAAATGTAACTCTTTTTCAGAATCAAAACTCATTAGTTGCCCTTTTGTATATAGGTACAAGTATTTTTTTGGGAATTATGGCTGTTTGGGTTGGGCTTTTCGTTTCAAAATAAAATTCAAAAATCTGTGTTAATCTATGTAATCTGTATTTGAATTTTAGTATTTTCGCAAACTATGAACGAAATCGACATTTTAGCAATCCAAGAATTATTAGCAACACCAAAAAAAATCGCAATAATTCCACATCGAAGTCCAGATGGAGATGCAATGGGTTCAACATTAGCACTGTATCATTTTTTATTGAAATTAAATCATAAAGTTACGATTATTTCACCGAACGAATTTCCTGATTTTTTGGCTTGGATGCCTAGTTCAGAAAAAGTTTTAGTTTTTGAAAATGACACACAAATTTGTTCAAAAATTCTCAATGAAGCCGAGATTATTTTTACTTTAGATTTTAATGCTTTGCATCGAACAGGAGAAAAAATGGAAGTGTTTTTAAAACAATTAAAATCTATTTTTATAATGATTGATCATCATCAATCGCCAGATTTTTATGCGAAATACACCTATTCTGATACTAATTTTGGTTCGACTTGCGAAATGATTTATAATTTCATTGAACAATTAAATCAAAAAAAACTAATCGATAAAACAATTGCAACTTGCATTTATACTGGAATTCTTACAGATTCAGGAGGTTTTAAATATCCAAAAACAACGGGTAAAACTCATAGAATTGTTGCTGATTTAATCGATTTAGGAGTCGAAAACACAGAAATCCCTAATCTTTTGTTTGATAATAATTCTTACTCACGATTGCAACTTTTGGGTCGTGCAATGAGTAATATGAAAGTTTTTCCAGAGTATAAAACTGCTTATACAACGCTTTCGCAAAAAGAACTCGACGAATTTAATTATGTAAAAGGCGACACAGAAGGCATTGTAAATTATGGATTATCAATAAAAGATATTATTTTTGCAGCGATATTTATTGAACATACAGACGAAAAAATCATAAAAATTTCGTTTCGTTCCCAAGGTAATTTCGATGTAAACCATTTTGCTCGTGAGTATTTTTCGGGTGGAGGACATATTAATGCTGCTGGGGGAAAATCCAATAAATCAATGGCAGAAACTATTGAAAAATTTGAATCAATTTTGGCTCAAATAAATTTAAATAATTAATAATGAAACATTTATTTCTAATAGTTGTATTAATTCTGATGGTAAGTTGTTCACAACAAAAAGCACGAAAACCAATTTCGCATTCCGAAGGAAGTTTTATGAAAGAATCTGCGGAAAGAAACAAAAAATTGGTTGCCACAGAAGAAAAAACTATAGATTCAATAATAAAAAGTAACCCATCGGCTAAATATATTGCTTCGAAAAAAGGCTACTGGTACACTTATAAATTTAAAAACGAAACAGATACTCTACGACCAAAACGTGGTGATGTTGCTTATTTTGATTATGAAATAACAGATATAAAAGGCAATTTAATTTATTCGAAAGAAGAATTGAAACCTCAAATTTATACTGTCGATAAACAAAACATCATGATGGGTTTACGCGATGGGATTAAATTGATGCACAAAAACGAAAAAGTCACTTTTTTGTTCACATCAAATAATGCTTATGGTTATCATGGCGATAATAATAAAATTAGCACAAACGAATCGTTGATTTGTAACGTTACTTTAAATGATTTTAGACCACTGAATTCTGAAAAGAAAGAACAAAAAAATTAGTAATTCCACTAATTACTAAAGAAAATAATAAAATATCAGAACAGCCCCAAATCAAAAAAGTAGTATCTGAACCTATAAAAACTGAAATAAAAAACCAATAAAAATGAAAAAAAAGTTAAGTATTCTCGCACTTATAGCCGTTACATTATTTTCGTGTAAAGATAAATATGAAAATCTAAAAGATGGTTTGTATGCCGAAATTAAAACAAACAAGGGTACAATGTTGCTGCAACTCGAAATGGAAAAAGCACCAATTACTGTTGCGAATTTTGTTTCTTTAGTCGAAGGAAAAAACAGTTTTGTAAATGAAACCTATAAAAACAAACCTTTTTATGATGGATTAAAATTCCATAGGGTTGTTCCTAACTTTATGATTCAAGGCGGAGACCCAGACGGAAATGGTTCTGGTGGAGCAGGTTATAATTTTAAGGATGAATTTTCGGATTTGAAGTTCGACAGTGCTGGGATTCTGGCTATGGCAAATTCTGGACCAGCAACAAATAGTTCGCAATTTTTTATTACACACATTGCAACTCCTTTTTTGGATGGAAAACATACCGTTTTTGGACATGTATTGGAAAAAGGGATGGATGTTGTAAATAAAATTACCCAAGATGATCAAATTATAAGAATTAAAATAATACGCAAAGGTATTGCTGCTAAAAAATTCGATGCCGTAAAAATATTTAGCGATTATTTTTCTCATAAAGAAGAAGATCAAAAAAAGCAAGCATTAATTGACGCCGAAAAAGCAAAATTAGATCTTGCAAATGCCAGCCAAGTTCAAAAAGACAAAGTTACCGAACTAAATTCTCTTAAAACAACTTCAACAAAATTGCCAAGTGGTTTGCAAATGAAAGTTGTAAAAAATGGAACAGGAAAAAAACCATTAAATGGTTCAACAGTTTTTGTTCATTATGCAGGATTTTTAGAAAATGGTACTTTGTTTGATAGTAGTATTGAAAGTGTTGCGAAAGCATTTGGAAAATTCGATCCAAATAGAGCCGCTGCAAAACAATACATTCCTTTGCAATGCGTTGCGGGTAACTATCAGTTTATTCCGGGTTTTAACGAAGGATTATCTAAGATGAATATAGGTGATAAGGTTGTTTTATTTATTCCAACCAATCTTGCTTATGGCGAAGCAGGGGCTGGAAATGCTGTTCCGCCAAATGCAAACATTATATTTGAAGTCGAATTATTAGACAAAATGCCACAACAATAAAATTTATTAAATCAAAAAAATAATTAAAATGAAAAACAAAATTCTGATACTACTTTTTTTAAGTATTTCGTTCGCATTCGCTCAAAAAGGTAAAAAAACAACTAAATTGGCTACTCAACCAGTTGCAGCAAAACCTTCAATTTCTAATCCAAAAGAAGGAATTTTTGCAGAAATTGAAACTACAAAAGGTAAAATTGTTTTAGTTCTGGAATACAAAAAAGCACCAATTACGGTTGCAAATTTCATTGCTTTAGCAGAAGGGAAAAATGCTTTTGTTCAAGACGCATACAAATCAAAACCATTTTTTAATGGATTAAAATTTCATAGAGTTATCAAAGATTTTATGATTCAAGGTGGAGATCCGTTGGGTAATGGCTCTGGCGACCCAGGCTATAAATTCAAAGACGAATTTGTTTCTGATTTGGTATTCGACAAAGGAGGAATTCTTGCCATGGCAAATTCTGGACCAACAACCAATGGAAGTCAATTTTTTATTACACACAAAGAAACTCCTTGGTTGAATGGAAAACACACCATATTTGGTCATGTGATTTCGGGTATGGAAATTGTTAATGCAATAGTTCAGGACGATGTGATGACAAAAATAAGCATTGTTAGAAAAGGAATTGAAGCCAATAAATTCGATGCTGTAAAAATATTTTCGGATTATATGGGAAATAAAACTCAGGACGATATAAAAGAATTGGCTGCTCAAACAGAAGCCAAAAAGAAACAAGAAATAGTAGATGCCGAAGCAAAAAAAATATATAACGAAAAATACGCATCCGTAATTGAAGCAAAAGTAAAATACTTTACCGAAACGAAAGCAACAGGAATAAAAGGTGATAATGATTTTGTATATAAAATTGTAAAAATAGGAAACGGCAAAAAACCAGTCGATGGAGCAACCGTTTACATCAACTATGCGGGTTATTTACAAGATGGAACTTTATTCGACAGCAATATTGAAGAAGTAACCAAAGGTTACGGGAAATTCGATCAAAATCGTGCAACACAAAATGGCTATCAACCATTTCCGTTTCAATATGGAAAAAAAGATGGATTAATTCCTGGATTCATAAAAGGTTTGGAAAATATTAATTTTAATGATAAAATAATTATGTTTATTCCTTCAGCATTAGGTTATGGAGCCCGTGGAGCAGGAAACGTAATTCCGCCAAATTCCAATATTGTGTTTGAAGTAGAAATGCTTGAAACAAAACCTGGTGAAGTTGCACCACCAATTTCAACTGATAAATAAACAGTTATTTTACTTTTTTGTTAAATCACTAAAAAAATTAAAGTTATATTCTAGGATATAACTTTTTTTTTATAATTATATTTGTAAAGTGCAACTATCAATAATTATTCTTAATTACAATGTTCGATATTTTCTCGAACTTTGTGTTATTAGCGTTCAAAAGGCTATTCAAAATATTAATGCGGAGATAATTGTGGTCGATAACAACTCATCCGATGAAAGTTGTGAAATGATGAAAACTCGTTTTCCGAAAATTAAACTTATCGAAAACAAAGAAAATTCTGGTTTTCCAAAAGGTAATAATATTGGAGTTGATGTTGCTAAAGGCGAATATATTTGCATTCTAAACCCAGACACAGTCGTTGCGGAAGATACTTTTTCGAAAATATTAAATCCTAAAAACTGGAAACCAAATATCGGAATAATTGGTTGCAAACTCATCGATGGAACTGGAAATTTTTTGCCCGAATCCAAACGTGGCGTTCCAACTCCATTTGTGGCATTCACAAAAATATTTGGATTGTATAAAATTTCGAATCTTTTTGGGAAATATTACGCACAACATCTTTCGGAAAATCAATCAGGAAAAGTTGATGTTTTGGTTGGTGCATTTATGATAATGAAACGAGAACTATATCAAGAAATTGGCGGTTTCGACGAAAATTGTTTTATGTATTCCGACGATATCGATTTGAGTTATAGGATTTCTCAAAAAGGTTACAGCAACTACTATTTTCACGAAACATCAGTAATTCATTACAAAGGAGAAAGTACAATAAAAGACGGAACATACATGAAACGTTTTCAAGAGGCGATGAATTTTTTCTATAAAAAACATTTCGAAATATCCTTTTTCTTTGCAGTATTTATGAAAATCGGAATCGTTTTATTTTCATTCATTAAGAAATTTCAAGGAAAACGAAAATCAAAAGTCGAACTCAAAAATTATATTTTGATTTCAAATAATGAAATTCTAAAACAAAAACTCGAAGATCAATTTCAAAAACCAGTTAAAATTTTTGATTCAACGAAATCGATTTCGAAAAAAAGCAATTGCGAAATTATATTTGATAATAATTATGTCGATTTCAAAACCGTAATCGAATTATTAGAAACTAATAAAAACCGAAATTTTACCTTTAAAATCCTAACCAAAGCAACTGATTTCCTGATTGGTAGCAACAGTTTGAATGATCGTGGAGAAGTAATTCATATAGCAGATTTCATATAGCAGATTTCATATTTATAAATTCGTGTAAATTCGTGTAAATTCGTGTAATTCGTGTTTATTTTATTATTTTTGCATAAACAAAATCAGAAATTATTTTTTCATTACCTATATTATGGCAAGATTTGAATTGAAACTCCCAAAAATGGGAGAAAGTGTAGCAGAAGCAACCATAACCAATTGGTTGAAACAAGTTGGGGACAAAATCGAAATGGACGAAGCCGTATTAGAAATAGCAACTGACAAAGTCGATAGCGAAGTTCCAAGCGAAGTTGCTGGAATTCTTGTTGAACAACTTTTCCAAAAAGACGATTTAGTTAAAGTTGGTCAAACCATAGCAATCATTGAAACCGAAGCAGGAAATACTGCAACGCCAGCATTAGAATCTACGCCAACTGCAACGCAAGAAATCGAAAAAACAATGGAAGTTGTCAAAGAATCGGTTGCAATTCCTGTTACAGATTTCAAAGATTCAGATAAATTCTACTCGCCATTAGTTAAAAACATAGCACAATCAGAAGGAATTCCACTTGTAGAACTCGAACTTATTGAAGGAACAGGAAAAGATGGACGATTGACAAAAACAGATATTTTAAGTTATGTCGAAAGTAGAAAGTCGAAAGTAGAAAGTCTGGCGATTGTAAAAGAAAAAGAAATTCAAACAAATTCAATTGTTACACAATCAACTTCTCAAAACCTAGAACCTTCAACTCAACCCATTTCGGTAAACGGCGGCGACGAAATAATCGAAATGGATAGAATGCGGAAATTAATTTCTGGCTATATGGTCGCATCGGTACAAACCTCGGCGCACGTGCAATCGTTCATCGAAGTTGACGTTACAAACATCGTAAAATGGAGAGATAAAGTCAAATCAGCATTCGAAAAACGCGAAGGCGAAAAATTGACTTATACACCAATTTTAATGGAAGCAATTGCCAAAGCATTAAAAGATTTCCCGATGATGAATATCTCGGTACAAGGCGATTACATCATTAAAAAGAAAAATATTAACCTCGGAATGGCAGCCGCATTGCCAAACGGAAACCTAATTGTTCCCGTAATTAAAAATGCAGATCAACTCAACCTTGTCGGGATGGCAAAAGCCGTAAACGATCTTGGAAATCGAGCCAAATTAGGTAAACTAAAACCAGACGACACTCAAGGCGGAACCTATACGGTTACTAACGTTGGAACATTCGGAAGTGTTTTTGGAACACCAATTATCAACCAACCGCAAGTCGGAATTTTGGCACTCGGAGCAATCCGTAAAGTTCCTGCCGTAATCGAAACTCCCGAAGGAGATTTTATCGGTATTCGTCAAAAAATGTTCCTTTCACACAGTTACGATCACCGCGTTGTTGATGGCGCACTTGGCGGAAGTTTCGTTAAACGTGTAGCCGATTATCTTGAAGCATTTGATATAAATAGAGATTTTTAGAAGCCATTTCCTGTACCCGAACATAAAAAGGCGAACTTAACGAAGCATTCATTGCAATTTTTTTCAAAAACCTTTTTTTCTTAAAAAGGATTTTGCTTTCAAGCGAAGTTCATCGAACTCCAATGAAAATTAAAAATTAGTGAGGTAATTAGCGCTAAAATACCAAATTTTAAGAAATTCAATTTAAAAAATGTACAATGAATTACAAAATATCATTTCAGGAACGAAGTAAGTTAAGCACGGAACTCTTATCCAGACAATTGCCAACTACTTTAACCGAAGCCAAGAAACAGGTTTTGTGGCTTCAAAACATAAGCACTTCAAAAATGAAGAAGAAAAGAGATTAATTGAATTTATAAAAGATAATAATTTATGGATTAATAACATTGATATAAATTGTTATTTATCCGAAGGAGCCGAACAGAAAGTTTATCTAAAAGATGACTTTCACGTTTGGAAATTAAATGACTCTATTTATTATGAAACTTGGCAAGATTATTTTATCAATTTATTATTGAATAATCATTTTTTTTCCGATACTGCTTATGAATTAAAAGGATTTTGTAGAAATGAAAATATCATGTATGCAGTTGTAATTTAAAGTTTTGTAAAAGCAAATCAAAAAACTGACTTATCAAAAGTAAAAGAATTTATGTTGAATAATGGCTTTGAAAATAAGAGAAATAACGATTATTTTAATCCCGAATTAGGAATTATTATTGAAGATTTGCACGACGAAAATGTATTAACTCACGACGGAATTTTGTATTTTATAGACACCGTTTTTTACTTAAAAAAATAAATGGAATTAAACCTAACCCGTCCAATTTGCTTTTTTGACCTCGAAACCACAGGAATCGACATCGGAAAAGACCGAATTGTAGAAATATCAATACTCAAAGTATTCCCAAACGGGAACAAAGAATCCAAAACTTGGCTCGTCAACCCAACGATTCCGATTCCTTATGAAACTACTTTGGTTCACGGAATTACTAACGAAAAAGTCGCTAACGAACCAACATTCAACGAATTGTCAAGTCAGGTTTACAATATGATAAAAGATTCAGATTTGGCGGGATTCAATTCGGATAGATTTGACATTCCACTTTTAGCAGAAGAGTTGCTTCGTGCAGGCGTAGATTTTGATATGAAAGGCAAAGTTTCGGTCGATGTGCAAACCGTTTTTCATAAAAAAGAAGAGCGAACATTATCTGCGGCATTAAAATTTTATACTGGAAATTCGCTCGAAAACGCACATACCGCCGAAGCAGATACCAATGCAACGTACGAAATCTTAAAAGCACAACTAGACCGTTATCCCGATTTAGAAAACGATATGAAATCGCTATCTGAATTTACGACACGCAAAAAAATTGCAGATTTTGCAGGAATGATAGCCTTTGACAAAGACAACGAAGAAATTTTTACATTCGGAAAACACAAAGGAGCAAAAGTCAACAAAGTTTTAGAAACCGAGCCTGGTTATTTCAGTTGGATTCAAAATGCTGATTTTCCGTTATATACCAAAAAAGTTTTAACAGCAATTAAATTGAGAAAGATGAATACGAAATAAGTTTTCAGTCGCAGTTTTCAGTTGCTCGCGGAGGCTGAAAACGGAGGCTGAAAACGGAGACTGAAAACTAAAAACTATGAAAATAATCTGTATCGGGCGAAATTACCCAGAACATATAGCCGAGTTAAATAACGAACGACCAACTGAACCAGTGGTTTTTATGAAACCCGATTCGGCGGTTTTGTTGAAGCAACATCCGTTTGTGATTCCAGAATTTTCGAACGATATACATCACGAAATTGAGATTATTGTCAAAATAAGCAAAGTCGGAAAATACATCGATGTCAAATTTGCTCATAAATATTATGAGGAAATTAGTGTTGGAATTGACTTTACAGCCAGGGATTTGCAAGACAAACTCAAGTCCAAAGGATTGCCTTGGGAAAAAGCAAAAGCATTTGACGGTTCGGCAGTAATTGGCGATTTTATGATGAAAACTGATTTTAATTCATTAGAAAACCTTAATTTTGAATTATTCAATAATGGAATTTCAGTTCAAAAAAGTTCTACCTTATATATGATGTGGAAAATAGACGAACTAATTGCTTATGTTTCTCAATTTTTTACATTAAAAATTGGCGATATAATTTTTACAGGAACACCATCTGGCGTAGCCAAAGTTTCAGAAAATGATGTTCTAGAAGGCTTTTTAGAAAACAATAAATTATTTAGAATACAAATAAAATAATGGCATTACATTACAATTTAGCAAAAGTTTATGCACTTTCGGACAACGATAGCGAATTTGTATCGCAAATAGTTAGTTTATTTATAACCGAAGTTCCCGAAGATTTAGCAAAAATAAAAATCGGTATCGAAGAAAAGGACTATCATAGAGCCTATAGTTTTGCTCATAAAATTAAACCTACATTGGATTTATTGGGTATGACGGTTGCTTTCGATGAAATTCTTTTGGTTGAGGATTGGACAAAAAAACAAGGAAAACGAAAAGAAATCAAAGAAACCTTTAAAAGCATTAAAACACAAATAGAAAATGCTGTAAAAGAAATAAAGAAAGATTTTAGTATGTAAGATTATTTGTTCGCAACAATATATTTGAGATAATTATAATGCTATTTATACATGTAGTTTATCAATAATTTTTTGCAATTGAGCAATCATGGCATCTTTGTCTTTGAGTCGTGCCTCGAACAATAACTCAATTTTTGTTTTTCAGGAAAAATTATTCAATAGATTTATTTTCTATAAAATTTGAATTTGAAATAACTTTTTTATTTGTTTCAATTTCTAATGCTTTTCTTGCATCACCAGCTACTTTACCACCTTTTCTTGCGGTCTTTTTATTTTCTGAAAAACCAATTGGATTTTGAGTTTTAACAATTTCTGTAGTAGATGCTTCGCCTAGCATCGAAAACAATAATTCTAAATCGGTCATGTGATCTCTCAAATTTTCTCTTTTTAATTTTTTTAGTTCTTTATATTCCGACGGTGTGTAACCAAAAGTTGCTTTTGATATTTCGGCTGTCAAAATCGCATATTCTTTTTGGTGTTTTACATCGTGTTTTTTCCATTCATCGGTCAGTTCTTCTCTAATTGCGATACTTCGCATTCGTTTTTCAATCCAATCATCAGGGTAACCTTTTTCTTTATACAAGGCTCTTGTGCGTTGTGTGGCTAACTCTGGATTTTCGATTTCTGCAATTCGTTCTGCTCCAACTTGAGCCAACCATTGCTTGAACGGTTCTGCTTTTTGAGATGGCACAGATTGAATAATCCGAAATAAGTTTTTTGTATTTGAGCAATCAGTAGTATATTTCTTTCCATCAGAAGAAATTATTTTGAGTTGTCGACAAATTGTCGATAACTCAAATCCAGAAAGTTTTTCTCTCTTTTTCATTCGATACCAATAGTCTTTTGGATCTAAACTTTCAGTTAATATAGAAATAACGTCAATGACAGAAAAATACCATTGCTGCTCGGTTTCATCCCAAAGAGCGCGTACTTGTGTACTCTCAAATAATTTAATGTTGCTCATCTTATTTTATTAAACATGTAGTTTATCAATAATTTTTTGCAATTGAGCAATCATGGCATCTTTGTCTTTGAGCCTTGCCTCGAACAATAACTCAATTTTTTCGGACTTGTCTTTGTTGTCTTGATACAAATTTTGAACCTCTTGATGAGCAATAACGGTAACATTATCGTGATTTAAAGTTTGATTATAAATATTGTTTGGGTTAATGTCCAAAAACTCCTCGATCGATGTTCCTAATATTTCTGCAATCCGAAACAAACGCTCTACAGACAATTTGGTTTCGCTTTTTTCGATTTTGGAGTAGGCAACTTGGCTCATGTGGAGTTCGTGTGCCATATACTCGTGCGAGTAGCCTTTTTTCTTGCGAAAATCTCTAATTTTGTTAATAACATTTTCCATAACTAAAAAGTATATATTTTATTGCAAAAGTAATAATTATTATCGAAAAGTTATTGATTCTAAAAATAAATTTAACAAGTTTTGTAACAACAAAAAGTTCTCGAGAAAACACTTTGTTAAAACAAAAAAATGTTTAATTTTAAAAATTATTAAAAATGAATTTAGAAGAAATTGGTTTGGTACAATTGAGTATTACAGAAATTCAGGAAACTGAAGGTGGATTTTTACATGGAACTATAATAGGTGTACCTACTGTATTATTACCTGGAGACCTACCAAATTATCCGTTAACCCCAGCTCCTCATCAACTGTAAGTTTAGTTGATTTAAAAGTCTAAATAAAAAACGACATTTCACGATGTCGTTTTTTTATATTTGGAAAAAGATTATTAAATTTGTAAAAAATAAATCATGAAAAATTTTTTTAAAGAAAATAAAATAATCATTTACACATTTTTGTTATTTGCCTTTGCATTTTTTAAATGGGGTTTTACATCGGGTAAAATAGATAAAAATTTAGGTACTCCAGAAGTAGAAATTGAGAAAATTAAATAACTAAAAAATAAACTTTTATAATGAAAAATAGTTCAATATTTCTGCTAAACTTTAAATCTGATATCCTAAAGTATATCATTCTAATTGCAATTGGATTATATTTTTTTGGATATATTTTTGGTTTATTTATTTGGAATTTTTTAAATCATAAATAAATTATGATTATTTAACTAAACGACATTTCACGATGTCGTTTTTTTATATTTGGAAAAAGATTATTAAATCCATAAAAAATAAAATTGAAATTATTTTTGAAATCAATTTATAGCAAACCAGAAAAGTCTGTAATTAATAAATTAATTTACACTCTGGTTTGTTATTTCTATGCTTATTTCTCTATTTTTTTGATAAAATTCTTATTTGAAATATTAGATATTTTTTTTAAAAAAAATAATTTTTATACTTTCAAAGAGTTCCAAATATCAAATGATTATTTAGTTCAAGAATCAAATTTAAAAATATTATTTTCAAGTATTATTTTCGCACCAATTATAGAAGAAGTATTCTTTAGATTACACTTGAATTTAAAAAATAATAATATAATAATATCAATATTTTGTATTTTTATATTTACACTTTTGAAGTATAAAATTCATACTATTGAATTTATTCTTTTTTTTGTATACGGTACATATTTAATAATTTTGTTGTTATTCTCAAAAAATAAAATAATTTCACAAAATTTAATTAAAAAAATAAATTTTTTCACAACCATATTCTTTTTTGGAATTTTTCACTTTTTACATTACAAAATATTCAAGAATAAATTCATCTTTTTTTATTTAATAAATGTGATGCCGATGTTTATATTTGGCTATTATTTCAGCAAAATAAGACTTAAATTCAATATTTTTTGGAGTATTTTATTACATGCAATGTCAAATTTAATTCCATGTCTGATTATAATCTTAAATAGATAATATTGATACTCAATTATAATGTCTAAACAATAATTAATTAAAAAAACAAATTAAATGAAAACAAAACGTAATACCCTAATTTTTATAATAGTACTAGTAACTTCAAT
>JAYUFL010000235.1:0-20695 GCA_043738745.1 Bacteroidota bacterium | reverse complement strand
AGTATCTGTACGACCTGCGCCCATACAATCTATTTCGCAATTCAAAATCGTGGATAATGCTTTGTTCAAAACTTCTTGTACGGAAATGGCGTTTGGTTGCAATTGCCAACCATGATAATTTGTGCCGTTGTAAGAAAATTTTATGAAATAACGCATGCTGAACTTCAAAGTTTTGAAATGCAAAGTTACAAAGTTTTTAGCATCTGAAAGTTTAAATTTTATAGAAGTATTTAGATTTAAAAATATAATTTTAGTTTGTAACTTCGCCACTTGATTTTCTAGAAATTTTATGACCAAAATACTACTACTTTCCGATACGCACGGTCACATTGATGCCACAATTTTGAAATATGTAAATATTGCTGATGAAGTTTGGCATGCAGGCGATATTGGTGATTTGTCGGTTACGGATCAACTAAAAAAAATAAAACCTCTGCGTTGTGTTTTTGGTAATATTGACGATGATAAGGCACGAATGGAATTTCCGCTACACAATCGTTTTATGTGCGAAAAGGTTGATGTTTGGATCACACATATTGGTGGTTATCCCGGAAAATACAATCCAAATATCCGAGAAGAATTGAGTTCAAATCCTCCAAAATTGTTTATCTGTGGGCATTCGCATATCTTAAAAGTGATTTTTGATAAGAAAAATAATTTTTTACACATGAATCCCGGAGCAGCAGGAGTTAGTGGTTTTCATCAGGTTCGAACCATGTTGCGTTTTGTGATTGATGGAGATAAAATTAAAGACTTAGAGATTATTGAGTTGGAGAAAAGGTAATTGAGAAAGAATCAAGAGTAAAGAAGAAAGAAGAGAGAATCAAGAAGAAAGAAGAAAGACTTAAAAAATGATTACAAAAGCAACATTACAAGACGTTTCGGCATTGAAAGTTTTAGTAAATTCAGCATATAGAGGCGAAACTTCAAAAAAAGGTTGGACAACCGAAGCCAATTTACTAAATGGAATTAGAATCGATGAAAATGAATTAACCGAAATTATTGAAGAACCAAAATCTACTATTTTTAAGTTTCAGGAAAATAATCAAATTTTGGGTTGTGTGCTTTTGGTCGAAAAACAAAACAAATTATATCTTGGAATGCTTTGCGTCAATCCAGACTTACAAAATAGTGGAATCGGAAAAAAAATATTACAATTTGCTAACGATTATGCGATTGAAAAAGGTTTACCAAGAATTGTAATGACCGTAATTTCTCAACGAACAGAACTCATTAGTTGGTACAATCGCCATGGTTATTCTGACTTTGGCGAAAGAGAACCCTTTCCTGCAAATCATGCTGATGATATCATTTCGGGTAATGTTTTAGAATTTATTGTTCTGGAAAAAAGGTTGTAAAATTTTGAATTTCTAATAAAATTAACAAAAAAAACCCAAACTTTCGTTCAGGTTTTTCTTCGCACTAATAAACTAAGTTTATAGGTTTACCTCAATCTATCCACAGATTTTACGAGATCCTCATCCTTTTTGATGGCTTTATTTCCTAAAACCAAAAAAACGATAGAAACTATAGGTAGAAACATCCCAATACCTTTCTCAG
Source organism: Bacteroidota bacterium (assembly GCA_043738745.1). Classification (GTDB taxonomy): domain Bacteria; phylum Bacteroidota; class Bacteroidia; order Flavobacteriales; family Flavobacteriaceae; genus Flavobacterium. The sequence goes on along the minus strand of JAYUFL010000235.1, from coordinate 19,135 downwards.
AAACCAATGGGGTTTCTCCAGATAAATTTAGCGAACGATATACAAATAATCCTAATAAAATTAAATTTAAAATCATGTTCAATCTGTTGATTACAAATTGATTTTGTCTTTTATTATACGAAATAATACTCAATAATGATAATGATGTTGCTAATCCAAATAATGTTGCATAAACCATATTTTGCATAAAAAAAAATGATTTACCGTTGTTAGTTACCCATAATGACAAAAAAAAAGGTGCTAATCCAGAGGCAAGCAAAACAATTGTTAGGTATATAGTTTGTATTCTTTGTAACATTTTTTTATTTTCTAAAGCAAAAATATATTTTCTTTTTAATAAAAACTATTGTAAAACAAAATATTTTTTGTATTATTGCATAACAATATCGTAAGTAACTCATACTACGAAGATTTTCAAAATAAAAATCATACTACATTTTATCATTTACAACAACATTTTAAATTCTGAAAACATTTATGTTTGACATTTCTGCATTAAAAGAAATGAAGTTACCTCAACTTCAAGAAATTGCTAAATTGGCAAAAAATATTAAATATTTTAACGTTAAAAAAGACATTTTGATTGATTTGATTCTAGACGAACAATCTAAAAACAATTCGATTGAAAGTATACAACCAACGATTGAGTCTGAAGAAAAGCCCAAAAGAGCAAGAATTTCGGTGGACAAAAAACCCGTTTTAAAGAAAAAAGAAACCGTTACTTTGTTTTCTGAACCTGCCGAAGTTGAAATTGTTGTTGAGGAAAAAGAAATTAAATCCGAAGAAAAACCTTCTGAAGAATTAATTATAGAAAATAAAAAAGGAAATAAAGTTACTAAATTTAACAAAGCCGAATACGAAAGGAAAATGGCTGCAAAAATGTTGAAATCCGAAACTGTTTCCAGCGAAACTGCTGTTGTTGAAACTTCTGAAAATAGTCAAGAAAATGAAATCGAAAGTGATTCAGAAAGTATTCCTCAAAAAAAAATAAATCCGAACCAGTTACACAAACAAAATCCGACCCAAAATCAAAACGGAAACGCAGTTCCAAACGTAAATCAAAACAAAAATAAGAAAAATAATTTTAGAGATTCCGATTTTGAATTCGATGGAATTATAGAAAGCGAAGGCGTCTTGGAAATGATGCCTGATGGATATGGGTTTTTACGTTCTTCAGATTATAACTATTTAGCCTCGCCAGATGATATATATTTATCGACATCGCAAGTACGATTATTTGGTCTAAAGACTGGAGATACAGTAAAAGGTGTGGTTCGTCCTCCGAAAGAAGGTGAGAAATTTTTCCCGCTAGTTCGAGTTCTCAAAATCAATGGGCATGATCCGCAAGTGGTTCGTGACAGGGTTTCATTTGAACATTTAACTCCAGTTTTTCCAACCGAGAAATTCCGTTTAGCAGAAAAAGGAAGTTCAATCTCAACACGAATTATCGATTTGTTTTCTCCAATCGGGAAAGGGCAACGTGGAATGATTGTCGCACAACCAAAGACTGGTAAAACTATGTTATTGAAGGAAATTGCAAATGCGATTGCCGCAAATCATCCCGAAGTATATTTGATTGTACTTTTGATAGATGAACGTCCAGAAGAAGTAACAGATATGCAGCGCAGTGTTCGGGGCGAAGTAATTGCATCTACTTTTGATCGTGAACCACAAGAGCATGTGAAAATTGCAAATATTGTTCTAGAAAAAGCCAAACGTTTGGTCGAATGTGGTCACGATGTTGTGATTCTTTTAGATTCTATAACTCGTTTAGCACGTGCCTACAACACCGTGCAACCAGCATCTGGAAAAGTTTTGAGTGGTGGTGTAGATGCTAATGCGCTACAAAAACCAAAACGCTTTTTTGGTGCTGCCAGAAATGTTGAAAATGGGGGTTCATTGAGTATCATTGCTACTGCTCTAACCGAAACTGGATCTAAAATGGATGAAGTGATTTTCGAAGAATTCAAGGGAACTGGAAACATGGAATTGCAATTAGACAGAAAAATTGCCAATAAACGTATTTTCCCTGCAATCGATTTAACTTCATCAAGCACGCGTCGAGATGATTTGTTGCTCGATGCACAAACCTTACATAGAATGTGGATTATGCGTAAGTATCTTGCCGACATGAACCCAATTGAAGCAATGGATTTTATAAACGATCGCTTTAAGAAAACTAGAAACAACGAAGAGTTTTTGATTTCTATGAACGATTAAATTTAGTTATGAATTTAAAAATCCAAAAATCATACATTATTGAGTTTGGGATTTTTTTATTTTATAATCTAACAGAAAATACAGTAGTTTAGAACTATAAGTTAAAATTATAGTTTTTATATTTGCATTAGAAATTACTATACAAATGACTATTACACAACTCAAATATGTTCTTGCCGTTGCGGAACACAAAAATTTTACTTTGGCAGCCGAAAAATGTTTCGTTACACAGCCAACTTTGAGCATGCAAATTCAAAAAATCGAGGATGAATTAAGCATTTTAATTTTCGACAGAAGCAAAAAACCGATTCAAGTTACTGATATTGGGCAAAAAATCATCAATCAGGCAAAAAATATAGTTATCGAATCCGATAGAATTCAGGATATTGTCGAGCAACAAAAAGGTTTTATTGGTGGCGAATTTCGATTGGGAATTATTCCGACTATTATGCCCACGCTTTTGCCAATGTTCCTAAATAATTTTATTAAAAAATATCCAAAAGTAAAATTAATTATAGAGGAATTAAATACCAATGAAATAATTACAAAACTCAACAACGGAACACTCGATGCCGCAATTGCTGCAACGCCACTAAACGAAGAAAAAATCAAAGAAATTGTACTTTATTTTGAACCTTTTGTAGCCTATATTCCAGAAAATCATCAGAGTTATACCAAAAGCGAAATTGAAGTTTCGGATTTGAATTTAGATGAAATTCTACTACTTGAAGATGGGCATTGTTTTCGAGACGGAATTTTGAATTTATGTAAAAATGTGAGCAAAACCGAAATAAATCACTTCCAAATTCAGAGCGGAAGTTTTGAAACTTTAATAAAATTAGCCGATGAAGGTTTAGGGATTACACTCCTACCCTATTTGCATACTTTGGATTTGAACGAAAAAAATAAAACAAAATTAAAACAATTTAAAAATCCAAAACCAGCACGCGAAGTAAGTTTAATTTATCCTAAAAGTGAACTTAAAATTCAAATTATTGATGGTTTGCGGAGCACAATTTCTGGAGTTGTAAAAGGCGCTATTGTTTTTCAGAATGTTCAAATTGTGAGTCCGATTGCTAAAAAGTAAATAGAAAAAATTTAGTTCCTTTTTTATTTATTAATGTAAATTAAACATTGCTTTAGTTCAGGTTTTTCTTTTATAAAATTTAATATCCAAATTGTTAATTGTTCCATTTCGTATGGCAAAAGAACTTTTATGGCTTTATTCAATTCTTTGCAAAAAAGTTTAGGATCAAAACTTACACTTTCTAAAATTTTTTTATAATAATTATACATTGCTTTGGACATATACTAGATAATAAAATTAATATTGTTTTGTATAGTAAAAATACAGAATAAAAAATTATGATTCGTTTAATTAACTAAATAATAATCTTATTTAACATTTGTATTAAAAACCTAGTAAATACTAAGATTTTTTAGCACGAAACATTTCTCGCTTGCCTGGTGCCCCTGGAAGTTTTTCGATTGTAAACCCAACCTCAATCATGCTACGTTTTATCACGCCACGAGCTGCATATGTTACTAAAAAGCCATTTAACTTCAAGGCTTTATACATTTTTTTGAAAATTTCGGTACTCCACAATTCAGGTTGTACACGATAACCAAAAGCATCGAAATAAATTAAATCGAATTGATTTTCATCTTTAATATCTTCAAAAAATTGTTTTCTTTTTGTTAAACAAAAATTATCTGTAATTTCCATTTTTTCTTCCCAATTCGTTTGATGAATTTTTTCGAAAATGTTTCTTTTTTCTTCTGCTTGAAGTTCAGAAACGTAGTTCATTTGCAAAACTTCTTCGCTAGAAATCGGATAGGCTTCAACTCCAACATACTCTATTTTTTGATTTAGTTTACTGGATTCTAAATAAGTAATAAAAGTATTTAGACCTGTTCCAAAGCCAATTTCTAAAATCGAAATATTTTGTTTTTCGAATAATGAGAGCCCATTTTTTATAAAAACATGATATGCTTCTTGAATTGCTCCATGTTTAGAATGATAACTTTCCTGCCAATCGGGCAAATGAATTGTTGTGGAGCCGTCTTCGGTTTTAATAATTTCTCTTTTCAATTTTCTTATTTCTTTAATATAAATCTAATTTTTAACATAACAAAACAAATTTCAATAAATTTAGCAACAAAAGTAAACAGATTGCATAAATATCAAATAATAATTGAATATAATTTGAAATTATTTATTAAATTCATAATAATTTAGGGGAATTATAATCAAAAAATGAAAAATTTTAATTAAATGAATTACTTTAATCATAAATAACAATTTTTAATTATTTTTGATAAAAGTTAAATTTTGTTTAGATAAAAATTAATAATTTCTATCTATTTGATTATCAAATATTTAAAATATTATTTTTAATACCTTAAAATTATAATGAGTTTAAAAACAACATACGAAATCGATTTCGAGAAAGCAACTACTTCAAAAATTAATGATGTTGATTTTGATACTTTAGTATTCGGAAAAACATTTACCGATCATATGTTAGTTTGCGATTATAAAGATGAAGAATGGCAAACTCCAAGAATTACTCCCTACGAGCCTTTTCTATTGGATCCGTCTGCAAAAGTTTTTCATTATGGTCAAGCCATTTTTGAAGGAATGAAAGCCTATAAAGATGAGCAAGATGAGGTTTGGTTGTTTCGTCCAGACCAAAATTTTGAACGTTTTAATAATTCTGCAAAAAGAATGGCAATGCCAGAAGTTCCTGAAGAAATTTTTATGAACGGATTGCAAGAATTGATTAATTTAGAACGAAATTGGGTTAAAAAAGGAATTGGTAACACGCTGTATATAAGACCTTTTATGATTGCTACCGGAACTGGAGTTATCGCCGCACCATCGACACAATATAGATTTATGATTATACTTTCGCCAGCAAAATCATATTATTCCGGAGATGTAAAAGTTATAATTGCGGAACATTTTAGTCGTGCTGCAAACGGTGGTATTGGGGCTGCAAAGGCCGCAGGTAACTATTCGGCACAGTTTTATCCGACAAAGTTGGCGAACGAAAAAGGTTTTCAACAAATTATTTGGACAGACGATGCTACTCATACAAAACTAGAAGAAGCAGGAACTATGAATGTCTTTTTTAGAATAAATGATACGTTATTTACCGCTCCGACTAGCGAACGAATTTTGGACGGAGTTACTCGAAAAAGTTTACTTTCGATTGCCGAAAGAGATGGAATTGATGTCGAAGTTCGTTCGGTTTTAGTTTCAGAATTGGTTGAAGCGGCAAAAAATGGCTCTCTAAAAGAAGTATTTGGTGCTGGAACTGCTGCTGTTGTGAATCCAATTATTGGTTTTTCGTATCAAAAAGTATATTACGAATTACCAAAAATAGAAAATTCGATGGCTTTGCAACTTAAAGAAAAACTAACTAAAATTCAATATAATATTGTCGAAGATACTTTTGGTTGGACAATTAAGGTTTAGAATAACATTAAAATAAAAAAAGCGATTTCATTTTAGAAATCGCTTTTTTTATTCGATTTAAATCATGAATAATATGATTCTGAAAATCAAACTTTTTCAGAACAATTTCATACTTTTGTTAAAAATAGAAAGATGTTTAGTAAAGGACAATGGGTTTTCGCAGGATTTTTTGTAGTTGTGTTTGTCGTTGCAATGATTTATGCTTACGGAAAAGATAAAATGTTACATAAAGAATTTTATAAAGGAAATTACAAAATACTTTTAGGGTTTTTACTATTTATTGCTTTTTTATTTTTTATAAAATTTTATTTTAAACACTAAAAAACACAAACCTAACCTAACCACCATAAACAATTGATAATGAAAATTTTAAAATATATTTTACTCTTATTATTATTACTTTTCATAGCAACATCGGTATTCGTCGCCACTCTAAAACCAGATTTTGATGTAGTTAGAACAAAAATAATAAACGTACCAAAATCAACCATTTATAACTACGTTAACGACTATCGAAATTGGGAAGATTTTGCTGCATGGAAAGACGATGATCCAGAAATGAAATTCGAATATCCAATAAACACTATTGGTAAAAGTGCTTTTTATAGTTGGAAAGGAAAATCTGGAATTGGAAAGATAACCACTTTTTTTGCTAAAAAAAACGATAGCATTTATCAGAAATTTGAATATACCGATATGCCTATTTCTGAAATGTTTTGGAGTTTTAAAGATACACTCGGAAAAACAAAAATTACTTGGAGAACTAAAGGAAAAATGTCTTTCGGTTTAAAAATAATTAACGCAATACAAGGTAATGTAGATACTAAAATTGGAACTATTTATAGCCGGAGTTTAGCAAATATTGAAGAAAAATTAGATTTTCAAATAAATACTTATACGGTTAAGATTAATGGATTTGTAGTAAAAGAATTTGGATATTATATGCAAAAAAACATTTGGAGTAAAAATACAAATGTTGCATCAAACATTCAAATAATGATTCCGAATTTGATTGCATTTTTGAAAAAAAATAAAATCGAAACCTCTGGGAAACCATTTGTAACCTACAATTCATTTGATATTCCAAACGGATTGACTAATTTTTCGGTATACTCTCCCATAAAAGAAGAGATTTTTACTAGTTCCGAAAGCGAATATACTTCTGGGAATTTACTTTCGTTTCAATGTATTAAATCAACATTAACAGGCGATTATATTCATAAAAACGAAGTCAAATCTAAATCTTTAGAATTTATTGACAAAGGAAATTTAGTACTAAAAGAAGGTTTGCCTATAATTGAAGTTTATGCAAATTATAAAAAAGATACAGAAAACCCTTCAAAATGGGTAACCGAATTCTATTATCCTGTGAAACTGAAAGTTGTACCAAAAAAAATAATTAAACCAGTTGCGGAAAAAACTAATGTTGAACCCGAAAAAGTTCCAGATGAAATTAATATTCAATAATTATTTCAACTACATTAAACCTTTTTGACTTTCAGTACTCTAAATAATAAATATTATATTTTTGTTCGACGAAAAGGAATTTATACAACAGTTACTCGATCCGAAAACGCAAAACAATGCGTTTAAAACTCTTGTAGAACAATATCAAAGACCTTTGTATGCTCACATTCGTAATATAGTTTTGAATCATGACGATGCGAACGATGTATTACAAAATACGTTTATAAATGTTTTTAGATATCTAACATCGTTTAAAGGTGATAGCAAATTATTTTCTTGGATGTATAGAATTGCAACCAATGAATCTATTACGTTTATAAACAATAAAGCCAAACGAAACGGTACAACTAGCGAGGCAATGCAAACCAAAATAGTCGAAAACTTACACTCCGATGTTTATTTTGATGGAAATGAAATTCAAATTAAATTACAGAAAGCCATTTCTATTTTACCTCAAAAACAACAATTAGTTTTCAAAATGAAATATTTTGAGGAATTAAAATACGAGGAAATGTCTAAAGTTTTAGATACTTCTGTAGGAGCCTTGAAAGCGTCGTACCATCATGCAACAAAAAAAATAGAAGAATATATGCTAAAGAATTAAACCTTTTTAGAAATTTAAAGTCAAAGTAATATGAAAACATTTAATATAGAAAATGAACCAAAAATAGCATCTGGATTTAAAGTTCCTGACAATTATTTTGAAAATTTTTCGAACGATTTAATCCCTAAATTACCAGAAAAACAAATAAAAGTAATTTCGATTTTTAAAATTCAAAAAAAATGGGCGTATGCCGTAGCTGCAGTTTTGATTTTGAGTATTTCGGTTCCTACAGTGAATCGGATTATAAACAATAATCCTAAAATTGATGATATAACTTTAGAAAATTACATTGCATATCACTCTACGATTTCGGACAACGATGTTGTGGATTTGTTAAATGCAGAAGATATAAAAAAGATAAAAGTAGATTTGAAAATTGATACCGAAGCAATTGAAACTGAAATATCAACAAACGAAATATCAGAACAAGAATTAATCGACTAAAAAATGAAAATAAAAAAATTACTCTATATAATACTTACACTGATGTTTTTTCAGGGATTTTCTCAACAACAAAATAGCGAAAAGAGAAAACAAGTTAAAGCATTGAAAATTGCATTTATAACTACTGAATTGTCTCTAACTCCTGACGAAGCAATAAAATTTTGGCCTGTTTTTAATGTTTTTGATGATAAACAAATTCAAATTCGATCTCAAAAAATAAAACAATACATCGATAAAACCGATGATGGAGAGTTAGAAAAACTGAGCGACAAAGATGCACAAACTCTTTTGAATCAGTTAGAAAATACAGAAGACGACTTGTATCAAAATCGTAAAAAATTTATAGCGAATTTAAGAGGTATTATTTCGCCTTTAAAAATTTTAAAATTTAAAAAAGCAGAAGATAATTTTAGTAAAAAATTATTACAACAATATAGAGATAAAAAAAGGGATTAATTGTTGAGAAAAACGTTCAGAAATGAGCGTTTTTTTTTATTTAAAATACAACTTAACAATTTTGTTTTTGCCAGCAGCAATTGCTAAGTTTTCATTTACAAATCGGATTGTAAATAAGTTTGTATCATCTAGTAATTTAGTCCAAGAAACGCCAAAATCATTCGAACAAAACAATCCATTTGCTCCTACACAAACTATATTTTTACCTTTGCTTTTTGGAACAAATTGAATGCACGAAGCATAGCCAAAACCTCGATTTTCGGCAATTAATTTCCACGTTTTCCCACCATCTTTTGTAATTGCTTTGTTTTCTAAATTTTTAATAAGATTCTCATAATCTCCGCCTGCAATAATTCCTATTTTTTCATCATAAAAATCAGCAGTAAAAATTCCTGTCATTGTTTTTCCCTGAATAATTGGTGTTCCATATGTTTTCCAAGAGTTTCCTTTGTTGGAAGAATAAAAAACGCTTGCTTTTTTTCCTCCAGAAACAACCCAAGTTTTATTGTTTTTTATAATAATATTAGTGTTGCTTGCTGCAAAAACGGCTTCGCCATCTTCGACTTTCGGCAATTTATCGCAAGATATTTTATGCCAAGTTTCGCCTTTATCTTTTGTGGTAATTATCGAGAGGCAATTTTCGGTCGGGTCACCAATTGCAATCCCGTCAGTTTCATTATAAAATTGCATCGAATCATAAAAAACTTTCGAATTTGTTTCTTGATAAACAATTTTTGATAAAAAATCGGATTTAGGAAAATAATCTAATTTAGAAAATTTGTATAACAATGCTGGATTTCCAACATTCAATATAAATATAGATTTGGTAGTTTGAGCAATACTTCTAAACTCCAAATGCAATGTATCCTGATGTATTTTTTGCTCAAAAATTCTTTTTGTTGCTAAATCAACATATCCAAATAAATTTCTATTCGAAGCAAACCAAACCTTATTATTATTGATTACAATAGCTCGGATGCTTATATTGTTTTGATAAAGTGTATCAACTTTTACAGAAGTAATTTTTTGTATTTGAGCTATTGATTTTATACAAAAAACACACAGCAGTAGTGTAACTAAACATTTATAGTTCATAACAAAATTATTTAATACAATAATAGTGTTTAAAAATCATTAAAAAAAATAGTGGAATTAGTAAATCAATTTATTTTAAAATGATACATTTGAACTTTTAAATTTTAAGATAAATGAGTTCTTCAAATCACAACTTGCATTCCAAATGGACTATTGGCGGATTACTAATTACACTAGGTATAATCTACGGAGATATTGGGACTTCACCAATGTATGTAATGAAAGCCATTTTAGGATTAGATTTCGCAATAAACAAAGATTTAGTTTTAGGAGGTTTGTCTTGTGTTTTTTGGACTTTAACCTTGCAGACTACTCTAAAATATGTGATTTTAACACTTGGGGCTGACAATCACGGAGAAGGAGGGATTTTTGCGCTTTATGCCTTGGTCAAAAAAACCAAAATTAAATGGTTAATAGTTCCAGCAATTATTGGCGGTAGCGCACTTTTAGCAGATGGGATAATCACCCCTCCAATTTCGGTAACTTCAGCGATCGAGGGAGTGAAAATATTTTATCCCAATTTAACTGTATCAGAGATAGATTGTATTGTAATTGGAATTTTATTTGTTTTGTTTTCAATTCAACAGTTTGGTACTAAATTAGTTGGTAAGTTTTTTTCGCCAATTATGGCTATTTGGTTTTCTATGCTCGGAATTCTTGGAGCGATACAAATTTTAGGTAATTTTGAAGTTCTAAAAGCAATAAATCCATACTATGCCTATAATTTATTGATTTCTCCAGCAGGAATTAATCCTGAAGGTTTTTATGTACTTGGTTTTGTGTTTTTGTGCACAACAGGAGCCGAAGCTTTATATTCGGATATGGGACATTGTGGTCGAAAAAACATACGTATTAGTTGGATATTTGTAAAAGCTTGTTTATTATTGAATTATTTTGGACAAGGAGCATTTTTATTAAAACATCAAGGCGTTACGCTTACAAGTTTAAATCCTGCAAATCCAAATCCTTTCTTTTTATCAATGCCAACATGGTTTCAACCAGTTGGAATTGTAATAGCAACTTTAGCAGCAATTATTGCCTCCCAAGCATTGATAAGTGGCTCATTTACATTGATAAATGAAGCCATGAGATTAAATTTCTGGCCAAAAGTAAAAATCAAATATCCTACAGAACTAAAAGGACAAATGTATATTCCGTCAATAAACTGGCTACTATTTCTTGGTTGTGTGGGCATAGTGTTGCATTTTCAGGAAGAGCAATATATGGAACATGCCTATGGATTAGCAATTATTCTTTGTATGATAATGACAACTATTTTATTGAACTATTATTTGATAATGAAAAGAGTAAAATGGTATTTTATTGCTCCATTAATGATGCTGTATGCAGCTATTGAATTTAGTTTTCTTTGGGCAAATATTACAAAATTTGCAGACGGAGGTTACGTTACTGCATTGATAGCGTTATCATTAATCGCATTAATGTCCACTTGGTATTCTGCAAAACAAATTAGTAAAACATATACAAAAATTGTAAAAATTGATAATTACAGAAAAGTTTTAGCCGAATTAAGCGTTGATTTATCTATTCCTAAATATGCAACGCATTTGGTTTATATGACCAATGCCAATCGAACCGATGAAATTGAAGAAAAAGTAATGTACTCAATTCTGCAAAAACGACCAAAAAGAGCTGATATTTATTGGTTTGTTCATATAAATATTTTAGGCGAACCTTACAAAACAGAATATAAAGTTACCGAAATAATGAAAGACGATTTATACAGAGTTGATTTTAATTTAGGATTCAGAGAGCCAACAAAAATAAATCTAATGTTTAAAGAAGTGATAAAAGATATGGTTCAAAACGGCGAAGTCGATATTACAAGTCGCTACGAATCATTGAGTAAAAACAATATTTTAGGCGATTTTAAATTTGTGTTATCCGAGAAATTCTTGTCCAATGACAGCGATTTACTATGGCACGAAAAAATAGTTATGAACACCTACTTCTTTATAAAAAAATTAAGTTACTCCGAAGAAAAAGCATTCGGGCTAGATAGCAGTTCGGTTAAAATAGAAATGTTTCCGATGGTTTTGCATCCACCCGAAAAAATAAAAATGAACCGAATTTACACAAACTAAATACTAAAAAATACCGACTTTCGTCGGTATTTTTTTTAGCAAAAATTCAACAAAAATATATCATTTAGAAGTTATACCTTTGCAAATCAAAATTTAGAAATGAGATTACACAGAAATTTAGTTTACACAACAATAGACGGACTCAATGCAATATTCAACGATAAGGAATATGCAGATAAAGTTGTTGCAAGATCACTCAAAAAAGACAAACGTTGGGGAAGTTCCGATAGAAAATTTGTAGCAGAAACATTATACGAAGTTGTTCGATGGAAACGATTGTATTCGGAAATTGCCGAGGTAAAAGAGCCCTTTAACAGGGATGATTTATGGAGAATGTTCTCGGTTTGGGCTGTTTTGCGAGGTTATCCAATACCAGATTGGAAACAACTTGAAGGAACACCAGAACGAAAAATAAAAGGAAGATTCGACGAATTGTCCAAAAATAGAGTTTTCAAGGAATCAATCCCAGATTGGATGGATGAGTTGTGCGTAAAAGAACTAGGCGAAGTGATTTGGTCAAAAGAAATAACTGCACAAAACCAACCTGCAAAAGTAATTTTGAGAACTAATACATTAAAAACGACACGTGAAAAACTACGTGCCATAATGATGGATTTGAACATAGAAACTGATATTCTTGAAAATCAGCCAGATGCTTTGGTATTGAAAGAACGAGCCAATGTTTTCTTAACAGATGCTTTTAAAGATGGATTTTTCGAGGTTCAAGATGCTTCTTCTCAATTGGTTGCTGCTTTTCTGGATGTAAAACCTGGAATGCGAGTTGTCGATACTTGTGCTGGTGCTGGTGGAAAAACCTTGCACATGGCATCACTAATGGAAAACAAAGGACAATTGATTGCCATGGATTTGTACGAAAGTAAACTAAAGCAATTGAAACTTCGTGCCAAAAGAAATGGTGCTTTTAACATTGAATACAGAATAATTGATTCGACTAAAGTCATAAAAAAATTATATGACAAAGCAGACAGAGTTCTAATAGATGCGCCTTGCAGCGGTTTGGGAGTTCTAAAACGCAACCCCGATGCCAAGTGGAAATTGCAACCTGAATTTATAGACAATATTAAAAAAGTACAAGCCGAAGTTTTAGAAAGTTATTCTAGAATTGTGAAACCTGGAGGAAAATTGGTTTACGCAACTTGTTCTATATTACCATCTGAAAATCAGGAACAAATTAACCATTTCTTGACAACCGAAAACGGAAAAAGTTTTACATTTGTAAAAGATATAAGAATTCTTGCTCACGAATCCGGGTTTGATGGTTTTTACATGGCATTATTAGAAAAAAAGACAACTTAAAAATAAAATACAATGAAAAAAAATTATACTTTATTATTATTACTATTAGTTTCAGTAATAGGATTTGCTCAAATTCCAACTGGATATTATAGTACTGCAACGGGAACTGGTTATGCTTTGAAAACACAATTATTCGCAAAAATAAAACCACATACAAATGTAACCTACACAGGTTTATGGTCTCTTTATTATACCTCCGATGTAAGACCAGACGGTAAAGTTTGGGACATATATTCTAATTGTAATTTTATTTTTGGAACATTTGCAACAACTGGTGGAAACCAAGATAGCGGTACTGGTGGATCGACAGAATGTGATAAATACAATCGCGAACACACTTTTCCTAAAAGTTGGTTTGGTGGAGCCAGTGCATCTGCAACACCTATGTATGCCGATGGGTTTCATGTAATGCCAGCCGACAAAAAAGATAATGGTTTAAGAGGAAACATTCCATATGGCATTGTTGGAGGAACACCAACATTTACTAGTAACAACGGTTGTAAAATAGGTATTTGTACTGCTCCTAACACACCTGTATCGCTAACTGTTTTTGAACCCGCAGATCAATACAAAGGTGATGTAGCTCGAAACTATTTCTACATGGCAACTTGCTACGAAGATTTGATTAGTTCTTGGCAAAATATAGATGCAAATGGAGCAAAAGTTCTAGATGGATCTTCAAACAAGGTTTACCAACAATGGTTTTTAGATTTAATGTATGCTTGGCATATTGCCGACCCTGTGAGCCAAAAAGAAATTGATCGTAACAATGCCATTTATGCTGTTCAAGGAAATCGTAACCCATATATTGACCATCCTGAATATGTTTGTACGGTTTGGGGATTAAATTGTGCTTTGAAAACAGAAAGTTTTATTGCCTTAGAAAATATATCTATTTTTCCAAATCCAACAAACGATCACAAAATCAATATCCAATCTGATATTTTATTAGACCAAATTGATTTAATAAATATTAACGGTCAATTGATGCAGCAGATTAAAAACCCAACTTTCGAGAACAATACCTATTATATAGATAATCTTCCACAAGGATTTTATTTCCTAAAAATGACTTCGGATAATAAATCAGTTACTAAAAAAGTAATTATAAATTAGAATCTTAAATTCACAGAAAATGCCTTTCTAACCTGAAAGGCATTTTTTGTTTAGAATTATTGTATTATAAAAAATCCAGATGCAAGAATATTTTTTTGATATCGAGTATAATAACCAAATTTTTACTCAAGAATTTTTCAATCTAAAAGAATTTGAATGTTGTACATTCAACGATTGTAACTTTTCGAAATGTTCGTTTGTTGGCGTTTCATTTATAGATTGTACATTAAATAACTGCGTTTTAGACCAAGCCAAAATAGGAAACGTTGCTTTTCGGAATGCAATTTTCAATACTTGTCAAATTCGAGAAGTTAATTTTGCCATGTGCGATAAGTTTATTTTTGCAATAACGTTTAACGAATGTATTTTGGATTTTTCGAAATTTTATACTTTAAAAATAAAAGGAACGTCGTTTTTAGATTGCAGTTTAATTGCGGTTGATTTTATGGCAACCGATTTGACCGAAGTTATTTTTGATAATTGCGATTTATATCGAAGTGAATTTGATAAAGCAATTGCCAATAAAGTCGATTTTCAAACAAGTTATAATTATACTATCGATCCATCGAAAACTAAATTAAAAAAAGCCATTTTTTCTTTAAAAGAAGTAAAAGGGCTACTTTTTAAGCACGATTTGTTAATTAAATAATGTTTTTTTAGAATTAATTTGAAATTATAAATTTATTTTTGCGCAGCAAAAAGTAAATAATACTTTACTTTTTGTAAATTATACTTATCTTTATAAAAAAAATAAATTATGATTCCATACATTCAATTTCCAAATTATTTCAAATTCATTGGATTATTCTTCTACTTTTTGGGTTTTGGAATAAATTTGTATTTTCAACCAAACATTTTGGATTCAACAAACGGAACATCAATTTTAGTTCAACATTCTGTACTAATTGGTTTGTTACTAATTTGTTGTGCAAAACAAATTCACGAAGATGAATTTATTCAACACTATAGACTCAAATCCTTACAATGGGCTGTTTTGATATTTATTTTGTTTCGTGTTGCTTTAAAAACTATGGTATGGGTAACATGTGATATTTCTTGGACACCAAATTTTCAAGTAAATGCTCTGTTACAGATTTATTTGGTTCTATTTTATTATCAAATATACATCAAAGACTTTTTCACAAACGTTTTTAAAAACTAAACAATCATGAAAAATTCTATAAAAGTTGAGCGAGCCAAAATGAACATTACTCAACAAGGATTGGCAGAAAAACTAAATGTATCAAGACAATCTATTAATGCAATCGAAACAGGTAAATTTGTTCCCTCAACAACTTTAGCACTCAGGATAGCACGTTTTTTCAATATCAGTATTCACGAAATTTTTCAATTAGAAAATAACGATTAAACGTTAACATATGAAAACAGTAAAAAAAATACTTTTTTTAATTTTATTAATGATGAATTTCAACATCCAATCTCAAACCGAAAGCCAAGAAATAGTTTTAAAAATCATTCAAAAAACTTACAATGCAAAAGATTATAAGGGTTTCTATAAACTTCTTTCGCCTAGTTTTCAAAAACAAATGAGTTCAAAAAATTTATCTCAATTTCTTTCAGAAAATATTTTCAAATATTTTGGAAACATCAAGTCTATAGAATTTGAATCCGAAAAAGAAAAGACAAAACAATTCAAAACCGAATTAGAAAAAGGAACTCTTGATTTATTTCTTCTTTTAAATACCGAAAATCAGATTGAAAGTATGACTTTTCTTGCCCACAAAGATCCTATAATTTTGAAAGAAAAAGTATTTTCTGACAATAAAATGAGTTCTAATTTAGATAACATTGTGGATAGTATTGTAAAACCTTTTATGCGAAATTCTATCAACTCAGGAATGTCAATTAGTATTATCCGAAATGGAAGAACAACTTTCTATAATTATGGAGAGGTTATAAAAGGTTCGAAAAATTTACCAAATTGCGAAACCATTTACGAAATTGGCTCTATTTCAAAAACTTTTACTGGATTTTTGTTAGCACAAGCCATTTTAGATAAAAAAATAAATTTAGATGATGATATTCGAAAATTTTTACCAGAAAATTATATTAATTTAGAATTCGAAAATAATCCAATACGAATCAAACATTTAGTAAATCATACTTCTACTTTACCGAGAATTCCATTAGATTTAGAAAAACAACCTAAATTTGATTCAGAAAATCCATATTTAAATTATTCAAAAAAAATGGTTCTCAACTATTTGAAAAATTACAAAATGATATCAAAATCAGGCATAACTCAAGAATATTCTAATTTTGGATTAGCAATTTTAGGAATAATTCTAGAAAATATTTATAAAAAATCATATCATGAACTTTTACAAAACTATATAACCAAACCTTTGAAAATGTCAAGTACTTTTGAGAATGTCCCAAATTCTAAAAAAATAAATTTTGCCAATGGATATGATCTAAAAGGTTTAGAATCAAAACATTGGGATATGAATCATTTTGTTGGAGCTGGAGGAATAAAATCAACAACTACTGATATGTCAATTTATTTACACCAAAATATCGATGAACTGAATTCAAAGATTAAATTATCACATGAAATAACATTTTCAAAAGACAAAACTTCTAGTGGTTTTGCTTGGGTTATTAATAAAACCAAAGAAAATAATACTTTTATTTGGCATAATGGGGGAACTGGAGGCTTTACAAGTTTTTGCGGTTTTATAAAAGAAAAAAAATGTGGAATCGTAATTCTAAATAATTCAGCTTCAAATGTAGATTCAATTGCGATTTCAATTCTAAAAAATCTTTAAAAAATTTAGAATTCGTAATTATTTTCAATCTATATTTGATTTAGAATAAAATTTCTATGAAACAAACTCTTTTTTTTTTACTACTGATTTTATATAATTTCGGTAATTCGCAAGTTCTAAAGTTAGATTATACGCTGACCCCTCGAAGATTTGGGATCGAATATCCTTTTAATTCAATAATTTCAGAAGACATAAACGGAAAAACTATTCTAAAAAAAGAGTATCGCTATTTAGATTCTTTAAATTTTTATAGCATTAATTATAAATCATTTGATAATCTGAAATTAAGAGGTTTTTTATTTGAACCAAAAAAGAAAGGGATTTATCCAGTATTAATTTACAATAGAGGTGGAAATGGCGATTTTGGAGTTGTAGATCCTAATTTTCTTGCAGAATATTTAAGTAAAATTGCTAATAAAGGCTATGTAATTATTGGTTCTCAATTGCGAGGAACATCATTCACCGAAGGTCAAGATGAATTTGGTGGTAAAGATGTAAACGACGTGTTGAGTCTTTTAGATATTATAGATCAATTGCCAAACGTTGATAAAAATAGAATTGGAGTTTTTGGGTGGAGTCGAGGCGTGATGACTAATTTTTTGATGTTAAAGAAAACAAATCGTATTAAAACCAATATAGCAATTGCAGGACAAGCCGATTTATTAGACAATAAACGAAAAGATATGTTTGAAGTTTTTAGAGAACGAATTCCAAACTACACTAAAGATTCTGTTTTTGCTCTAAAATCTCGTTCGAGTTTATCAGCAATTGACTCTATAAAAAACAAAGAACTTACAAATTTTATTATTCAGGGAAATAAAGATGATAAAGTTCCTGTTGAAAATGCGTTTAAGTTATATTCAAAGTTAAATACTAAAAATTTCACTACTCGTTTATTAATTTATGAAAACGAAAATCATGGTCTAGAACATGTTACAACTAATTTAATACAAGAAATTATAGATTGGTTAAAGAAATATTTATAATTCAATGTTTCCGAAAAATTTATGTGTTGAGGTGATTTAAACTTATTTCGTAAATTAAAAACGGTTGACTGAAATATAAAAAAAAGAGTTTTTTTTTGCAGATCTTGTATAAATAATTCAACTTCAAATGTAAATTCAATCGCAATTTCAATTCTAAAAAATCTTTAAAAAAATTTAAAATTCGTAATTTGGAATTCGCAATTATTCAATCTATATTTGCTTTCGAATACAATTTCTATGGAACAATTTGTAGTATCGGCTCGTAAGTATCGTCCGCAAACGTTTAAGGACGTTGTTGGGCAACAAGCCATTACCAATACTTTGCTTAACGCTATAGAAACCAACCATTTGGCTTCGGCATTATTATTTACGGGACCTCGCGGTGTAGGTAAGACTACTTGTGCTCGAATTTTGGCCCGAAAAATTAACCAAGTTGGGTACGACGATCCAAATGAGGACTTTGCTTTTAATGTTTTTGAGTTAGATGCCGCATCCAACAATTCCGTTGATGATATTCGGAGTTTGATAGACCAAGTTCGAATTCCACCACAAACCGGAATTTATAAAGTTTATATCATTGATGAGGTACACATGCTATCATCTGCAGCGTTCAATGCTTTTTTAAAAACACTGGAAGAGCCACCAAAGCACGCTATTTTTATATTAGCAACAACCGAAAAACACAAAATAATTCCAACCATATTATCGCGTTGTCAAATTTTCGATTTTAAAAGAATTACGGTTAAAGATGCAAAAGCACATCTTGCAGAAGTTGCTGATAATCAAGGTATCGTATGCGAAGATGACGCATTGCATATTATTGCTCAAAAAGCAGATGGTGCCATGCGCGACGCCCTTTCTATTTTTGACAGAGTAGTTTCTTTCTGCGGAAAAAACCTAACACGACAGGCGGTTACAGAAAATTTGAATGTACTTGATTATGAAACGTATATTAATGTAACCGATTTAATTTTAGAAAATAAAATTCCAGAAATCCTACTATCTTACAACGAAATTCTTTCAAAAGGATTCGACGGACATCATTTTATTGCTGG
>JAYUFL010000234.1:0-2789 GCA_043738745.1 Bacteroidota bacterium | reverse complement strand
TTTTTTTATGAGTTGTAGTTATTGGATTTCCTTCTTTGTCCATTAAACCCGTTCCGATTTCAGAATCTAAACCCATGTCTTCGGTAGTTCTATCCAATGAAACTAAAATCGAACCTGTTCTTTTTAATAAATTTTCTTTACCATCAAGAGAATTAGAAAAGTTTTGAATTTGCTTTTTTAGAGATAAAAGCCTTGAAATTCCAGTCCATGGTTTCTCTGGATTTTGTCGAACATCGATAAACGGAATTACATTTGAGTATTCTATTTGAGCAAATCCTAACGGTTTGTAATCGAATAAAATTGATTTATCTTTTAAAAAACCTAAAAAATTAAGCACAAAATTTGACAATGATTTTCTCCAAACAATATGGTCAGGATCTAAATTGTAAATTCTAGTTTTTGTAGCTTCTGAATTTTTAGTTAAATCTTTTTCAAATCCTACTGAATTAGATTTTGGATAAACATAATTCCAGCCATGAGCATAGTGGTAGTACAACCATTCTTTTATAAATTCTTTGAAATTTTGGTATTCGTTAGGATTTTTTAAAAGTTGAATCAATGAATCAGAATCAGTTACATTAATTTCATCTTTATCTTTTGCTTTTAAAATTCCACTTGATAGTATTTCAGCATAAAAAGTTATAAGGCTATCGATTGGATCAATTGATTGCGCTAAACGAGTGTAAAACTTTTGATTAATTGTTTCCCAAGCATTCGAGAAAATAGATTGAAACAAAACAGAGTTTTCTCCACTCAAAACAAGACCATTTGGCTCGTTTGAACTGGTTGGAACTTCACGGTTAAAAAGTGAATCCGTAAAAGATTTAATTGCAACTCCTAATTTTGCCATTTACTGTAAAAGCAAAAAAGACTTATGGGAATATCTCTACTCCAAAAAGTCTTTTTTTAATGCTTTGGTTTTTACTTTCATTGATAATGGTGCAATGCTACTTCACATTGATTTTACAAAGATATAAAAGTAATCGTAAAGATTACTTTTTATTTTAAATAATTTTTATTTCTCAATTGTATATATTTTTCTTTTATGTAATTTTTTCATAATTTTAGTTTTTTTTAATTTCTATCTTTTGGCATTACGGAAGCGGATGGTATTTTTAAATAATCCTCAATTGCTTTTATTTTAATATTTAATTTTTGAATTTTATATTCTAATAATTTTATTTTTTGTTTCTTTTTAAAAAAAGTAAACATAATTTTAAATATAAACGTTAATTAATCCGTTTTTTATTGCGACTTCTACTAAAGACGTTAAGCAATCCTCGATGTCTTTGTATTTGTTTTGTCCTACTCGTTTGTAAGATGTGATGTGATTTACAGCGTTTTCGTACTCCATATTCGGCGAATTTTCCAAAAAAATTACATGTTTTGAAACTATATTTGATTTGCTAAAAATTCGATCATCTTTATTTCCTTTTGAATTAAAAAACTTTACTAATGGATATTTAGCGTTAATCTGTTTGCCAAACATCCCACCCATGCCGTCCTTTTCGCAATGAAATGCGTAAGGTTTGAACTCTTTTGCTTTTTCAATATTCCTAGGAATCATTATTTCGCTT
This sequence comes from Bacteroidota bacterium, assembly GCA_043738745.1. Classification (GTDB taxonomy): domain Bacteria; phylum Bacteroidota; class Bacteroidia; order Flavobacteriales; family Flavobacteriaceae; genus Flavobacterium. Next base: position 1,212 of record JAYUFL010000234.1, on the reverse strand, counting down.
GGGTCTTTGCAATAAATTATATCATTTATCCAAATTTTATTATTATAAATACTGGCAAACATGGAAGCATTATAACAATCGCCATCGTCTGCGGGATCAGTAACTGCAATTTTAACTCCTTTGCTCTCAATCTCGGTAACTTTTTGAATATTGTATAAATAACCTTCTGTTGTTTCACAATCCTGACCATATTCCGCTAAATATTGTATATCGCCAAGTTTTAATTTTTCTTTTTCTAGTTTTTCTTTACTGATATGATTTGGGTTTAGCAAACCATTGACATATTTTTCTTTTAGTTTAGTTGGAAATATTTTATCATTATCCCATGCAGGTAAAACAATTTTTTTAATATTTGGCATTTTTTCAAAAACATAAGTCGATATGTCCTGATTTGACAAACGCTGCATAACCAAAATATACGGTACATAGGCGTTTTTCTTTGCACGTGTTGAGTAGGCTTTGAAACCATCTATACAGCGTTCTACTTCAGCATCGCTTCTAGCAGATTGAAAATCCATTTGATCATCATCTAATCGAATATGTCCGTGGTCTCCAGTAATACTTGATTTGGTTGTATATTGACGTCTTGCACCACCGCTAGTATTTTGAATTCGCATAAATGCTGTGCTATCTTGACGAATTTTTATGTATGGAAATAATTGTTGGTATTTTTCACATGTAACAATGTCACGAAATTTTAATGAAAACTTTGTTGCGTTGGTGCTAGATATAGTATTGCAAAGTGTAACACAATCAGGTTTTCTGATCCAAAGCCAAGCGGGAAGCATTATACTCACAATTGTACTTTTTGATGTTCCAGGGCAAATGTTTACGACTAAATCTTCGTTTACTTTTTCGCCACGAATTACTCCTTCGCCAATTTCTTGTATTAAATCACACAAATAAGGAATATGCCAGTTTATAAAAAGTTCATCAGATTCGATAGTAGACCAAAACTCACAAAAGAAATAATAAAAAGAACGCTTACAAAGTTCTCGCTTTATATCGATATTTTGTAATTTTTCAAGCATTTATTAAATGGATTTTTTTGGTCTCCGTGCGATGCAATAAGTTTACTAAAGTATTGATTTTATTATGTTTATAAATTTTCAATATTTTTGAAATTATTATCTAATTCTAGCAAAGTTTCTATTGATAATTTTGATAAATCTAATTGATTTGTTTTTATTTCCCCTTTTAAATCAACTTCCG
>JAYUFL010000233.1:0-7735 GCA_043738745.1 Bacteroidota bacterium | reverse complement strand
TAAAGTTGGTTTTGTACTTGGAAGTTCGGTCTTTAATTTATACATTTGGCTAACCAAATCCCCAACTGACGCCAAGCCACGAGACGTTGGCAGTAATTTAAAAAAATCGCAATGAAAAATGACATTAAGAAAATTGAAACCGAAATTCTTGAAATTGGATATAAAGATTATGGTAATTTAAATGATACACCTGTTGTTCTTTTACACGGATTTCCATATGATATAAACGCTTATAATGAATCAGCAGAAATATTATCCAAAAAAGGTTTTAGAGTGTTGACACCTTTTTTGCGTGGTTTTGGCGAAACTAAATTCAAAAATATTTCAACAATACGCACAGGACAACAAGGAGCAATAGCAAAAGATGTTATTGATTTTATGGACGCATTAAAAATACCAAAAGCAATAATTGCAGGATATGATTGGGGCGGAAGAACTTCCTGCATTGTATCAGCATTGTGGTCAGAGAGAATTTTAGGTTTAGTATCTGTTGGAGGTTATACAATTCAAAATATTCTAGGCAATGCCGAACCTTTACCTCCTAATATGGAGCAACTATATTGGTATCAATATTATTTTCACACCGAAAGAGGTAGAAAAGGTTTAACAAAATATCGAAAAGAATTATGTAAACTTTTGTGGTCTGAATGGTCTCCAACTTGGAAGTTTGATGATGAAGTTTTTGAAAAAACGGCGGAAGCATATGACAATGCAGACTTTATTGAAATAGTAATACACTCTTATAAACATAGATATGGAATTATAGATGGGGATGAGAAGTATGACGAAATTGAAAAGCGATTAGCAAATAGCCCAAAAATTAATGTTCCAACAATTGTATTAGACCCAGAAGTTGATGGTTTCGTTAAACTATTTGGTATCGATAATTGCTCTGCGCATTTTACAGGAAAATTTAAGCAAGTAATTGTTCAAGGTGCAGGTCATAATTTACCACAAGAGAAACCAAGAGAATTTGCAGAAGCCATTATTGAATTAAACGAATGGATAAAATAAACTACTGCCAACAGCGGTTTGGCGCAATTGGGGTTTTAGGCACACGAGCCTGAAAGTGCGAACTGACGAAGTAAACTTTAAAGTTGGTTTTGTACTTGGAAGTTCGGTCTTTAATTTATACATTTGGCTAACCAAATCCCCAACTGACGCCAAGCCACAAGACGTTGTGCTATACATAAAAAATGAGGAGGAAAATTCAATAATCAAACCATAAAAAATACAAAATGACAACTCACGACATCTCAAAAGACAATCAAAACAAAAGCTTGTGGTCAATGCTTCTTTACTTTGTTCTTTGCTTCTATTTCTTTGGCGTTATTATGATGGTGCATTTTGTAGGTTATCCAAGGTTTGACAAAATACAGGAACACATACATACAGCGATGGGAATATTTAATCATCGTTTGACCTTAGTTTGCTACATACCAGCAGGACTTTTAATGATTTCTTCGTTTGCCTTATATTGGTTTAGCCCTAAAATTTTTCCACGTTGGACAATTATTTCCATCATCATATTGACAACTATTTCTGTCGTAACAACGCTATTTTTTATTGCCCCAATACATTCTACTTTACCAGTGTCGGGATTTTCTGAAACAGCCCAAAATAAACTGACATCAATAAGTTTATATTTTCAAATTATACCTTTATTTGCGACAGTAATTTTAGCTTTCACTTTGCTAAATAAATATTTAACTGACACCAAACCTTTTGCAAAATGGTTATTCATATTTGCATTCGCCTTAATTTTTTACACGGCAGGGACGGATTACGTTGAAACTTTGGTTTACTATCCTATGTGGTCTGTTATTGGTGAAAAAGATTGGTTTGCATTCAGACATACGAGTGGATTGTACTTTTTTAGAGTGTATTTAATCCCTTCCTATTTTCCTTTAATCTTACTTATATTTCTAAATTGGTGGCGACCAAAAGGAATTCCCAGATTATTTGTACTTCTTGCGTTGGTTTGCGTTCTCTTTATTTTAGGAGTTTCTGCAGTTTACTTCATACCTAAATTGCAGATAAAACTAAATGAGGGTTTTTCTCAACAGTTGATTGACGACCTTAATAAAAATCAATTTCCATTGAGAGGCATTCCCGAATTAATATATTTCATTTTAACAGCTTATATGTTCATAAAAGTTGGACAAAGAAAAATTAGCGAGGACAATGCATAGAAGAAAAACGGCAGGCAACTTGGGGTTTTGCAATATTGGGTCGGATGGAATAACAATGAGCATTTGTAATTCTATTTGGCATTAGTTCGGGCGGACGAGTTTCAATTTGGCTTTTTGTTGTTATCTTCAACATCAGTTTTTAAATTTGGCTTTAGTTCCGGGCGGACATTTTTCAAATTACCTAACATGGCAAAGCCACAAGACGTTGGCAGAAATGCCCGAGCGACACGAAAAAGAAGAAAATAAAAAACAAAAAATGACAAAACAGAATAATCTCATAATCGTAATTTTTTGTATCATAAAACTATCGCTTCATCTAATTGTAGATTTTCATTCAGGTTTTCAAGGTGATGAATTATTACATATTGAAACTGGAAATCATTTGGCTTTCGGATATATGGAATTTCCTCCATTAATTGGAATTTTAGCATTTATGCAAAATCTTTTTAATTCAAATTCTGTATATATTCATCATTTATTTTCTCATATTTCTTGCCTTTTAATAATTATCTATGTTGCAAAAATCACAATAGAATTAGGCGGAAAAAACAAAGCATTATTTTTAACTTTGTTATGTGTAATCATTGCTCCAGCATTTGGGCGTTCACAACAACTTTTTCAACCAGTTGTTTTTGGGCAACTGTTTTGGGTTTTAGGTTTTTACCAATTGGTTCGTTACACAAAATATCTTGACAAAAAAAATTTAACCTATTTATCTATTTTTGCTTTAATAGGGTTTTTATTCAAGTACGATATTCTGTTTTTTATTCTTGGTTTATCTTCATTATTCTTTTTCAAAAGAACAAGAGAAACAATTTTAAAACAAAATATTGGACTACATATTGCAATTGCTTTTTTAATAATTCTACCTAATATTTATTGGCAATATGCAAACAATTTCCCAGTATTTCAAATGTTTAACCGATTATACGAAACCCAATTAGATAAAATTTCGAGAATTGATAATTTGAAAAATTTAATTCTTGCAACAAATCCAATTTCACTTATTTTAGTTTTTCCTGCAATAGTTTATATGTTTAAATCAAACAAAACCGAACTTTATAAACCATTAGCGTTTTCAATTACTCTTTCATTTTTTTTATTGTTATCAAGTAACGGAAAATCATATTATTTTTTTCCTATTGTTCTAACAATTTTGCCATTTGGAGCAATATTTTGGGAACAAAACGTATTTCAAAAACGAAAATGGATAATTTATTCTATTGCTACTATACTATTTTTTGGTTCGATATTAATTCCATTTGGAATGCCAGTTTATACTTTCAATCATTATTTGCAAACCATTTACAAATATGAAAAAAACGATATTGAAGGCGGAAAATACGCAGTTCGATATGATGAATATTACACAAACGAAAAGTGGAAAACAACAATGACTGAACTGAAAAAAGTTTATAATAATTTACCACAAAACGAAAAACCGAATTGCCTAATTTGGGGAAAACATTATGCACAAGCAGGATCGGTTAATCTATTCAAAAAAGAATATGGATTACCAAAAGCCTTTTCTTATCACGGAAGTTTTTATAGTTGGACACCAAACGGAGAAATGCCAAAAACTGTAATTGCTTTGAGTTATCAAGTTGGCGATTTTTTCAATCCATATTTTTCCGAAGTAATTCTTGTGAAAAGTATTTATAATCCTTTTGCAGATAATGAAGAACAATTATATCAGAGAATATATATTTGCAGAAAACCAAAACAGAATTTTGAAAAAATGAAAGAATTATTTAAACATCGAATATTTGAATAAATAAAAACACTCTCTGCCAATAGGCGGTTTGACGCAATTGTAGTTTGAATCATACGAGCAAAGTTAACTGACAAAGTAAACTCATAAGTTGGTTTTGTCCCGCAGCAGCGGATCAATATTTAATTTATACATTTGGCTTACCAAATCCCCAATCCTGACACAAAATACGAAACCAAGCCAAAACAAGTTAATAAAAGTTTGCAAAACAACTAAAGGCAATAAGTCAGATTTTAAACCGTTATTAAAGCCTAACAAAAATAGTAACAATGGACACAAATTTAAAAAACACATCAAAGCAATTACTAAATAAAGTTCCCGAAGTAACACTATTCTTTTGGATAATAAAAGTATTGTGTACAACCGTTGGGGAAACTTTTGCAGATTTTTTAAATGTAAATTTAGGTTTTGGCTTAACCGGAACTTCCATAATAATGGGTTTATTATTAGCCATTGCATTGTTTTTTCAATTCAAATCAAAAAAATATGTTCCAGCAATTTATTGGATTTCAGTAGTTTTTATAAGTGTTTTCGGTACTTTAGTAACCGATAATCTTACAGACAAATTAGGTGTCCGTTTAGAAACAAGTACAATAATTTTCAGCATTCTTTTGCTTTTAACTTTTACAATATGGTATTTTTATGAAAAAACACTTTCTATTCATTCCATTTACACAAAACGCAGAGAAATTTTTTATTGGTTAACCATACTTTTTACATTTGCATTAGGCACAGCATCTGGCGATTTAATGGCAGAAGGTTTAGGGCTAGGGTATTTAAACACAGGAATTATTGTAACTACAATAATTACATTAGTAATAATTGCACAAAAATTAAAACTAAATGCTGTATTATCCTTTTGGCTAATTTACATAATGACAAGACCGCTAGGAGCATCAATTGGAGACTACCTCTCACAACCATCTAAATATGGCGGTCTAGGTTTGGGTGCAACAATTACGAGTGTAATATTTCTAATTGGTATTTTAGCAATTATACTTTATTTCACTTTCACTAAGCAAGATGAAATTGCAAATATTGAACAAGAACAAAATAACGAAAATAAAGGGCTTATTTTTCAAAGTTTCATTACTATTGGTTTATTTATTGTAATTGGTTTATTTGCTTACAATTTCAGACAAAATCAATTGCAAAAACAATCAAATCAATTGCTTAATTCAAAAAATAAAACGAATCAAAAGCTAACATTAACAAGTCTTGGCGACTTATCCGTATTCAAAAAAATTACCGAAGATATTAAACAATCAGAAGTGGCTAATAATTTAGAAGCAGCAAAAAATCATGTCAATGATTTAGAACACGAATGGGATATCGCACAAACCAATATTAAACCACTAGACACCAAAAAATGGGTGGTAATAGACAATTCAATCGATAAAGTCTTAAGACAATTTAGGTCAATAAATCCTGTTCAAAAAGAATGCATACAATCCTTAGATGAATTATTGAAAGTATTATAAATTAATGTTATTAAAAAAAACCTTTTAAAAAATATAATAATTAATAAGATTTGTTTTTTTATCTACATTAAATATTACATAAATGTAAATATTAATTCGTTTATAAATTTATTAATAAACTTATATCTATAAATATAGTTTGTCTAAACATTAATTAGTATAAAATTAATAAGATTAAAAATTAGATTTTTATAATCCATTATCATAAATTTGCAAAAAAATTATGAAAACGCTACTAACGAACCATATAATAATAGTCCAGATTGTATTGTACCTATTTACAATTATATTTTTTTGGATTTTAGAAATGATCATGTTTTCTGAAAAAATATACAAAAAGAAAATACATACTTTTTTAAACATAAATTTTTTATTATTTGTTTTACCCATTCAGTTTTTACTTTCAATAGGTGCTTTATTTGTATCAAATTATACCCAAAACATTCATCAAGGTATTTTATTTTTATTATCAATACCAACAAATTCTTTAATGTACTATGTTGTAGGTTTTTTTATTTTAGATTTTTTCGACTACTTGTACCACAACATGATGCACAAAATACCATTCTTCTGGAAATTTCATCAAATACACCATAGCGATTTACAAGTTGATACATCAACAACAATAAGAGAACATCCTGGAGAAACATTTATTAGAGTTACTTATTTAATTATAATAATCTATATTATTGGTGCATCGCCTTGGCTTTTAATAATTCGACAAATTTTTCAAAGCGTATCAAATATTGCCTCACATTCAAAAATATTAATGCCTAAAAAAATAAATAATTTAATTTCTATATTTTTTGTAACTCCTAACACACATCACATTCATCATCATTATAAATTACCCAATACAGATAGTAATTTTGGAGATGTTTTTTCAATTTGGGACAGAATATTTAATACCTTTTCAAAAATGAATCACAACGATATTATTTATGGTGTCGATAGTTACTTTGATAAAGAAGAAAACAATAATTTCAAAAAACTAATAAGAAAACCATTTAACAAAACCAGACTATAAAAATTTATTGTTTCCAACTTCTTTAGGAAATATTTAACAATAGATTAACAAAACATTAAGTCATTAACTCTTTTGGTATTTAATATATTTTATCAAAATTATTAACTCGATCTGACGAAATTATTTTTAAAGTTGCCTTAGTAATTGAAAATTCAGTTAATAATCAAAATAGAATTTATATTTTTTATTTTCCCCTATCTTTTGGGGAGGGCTAGGATGGGGTAATAATTATATAATAAAAAGCAAATATTATACAACATTACCAATCAACTATTTAGTAATTTTGAAATATGATAATAATATCATATCTAAAATTACCTAAAAATGAAAAAAGCACTAATGTTTTTAACAATTGCAATACTTAGCAGTTGTTCGTTCGCAGCAAAACCACCAAAAGCAGTATTAGATTCTTTCTCTAAAAAATTCCCAAGTGCTACAAAAGTAAGTTGGGGCAAAGAAGCAAAATTAGAATGGGAAGCTGAATTTACTTTCGAGGGCAACAAAATATCAGCAAATTTTGCACAAGACGGTGCTTGGTTAGAAACCGAATCCGAAATCAAATCAACCGAACTACCAAAAGCAGTTTTAGCATCAATTAATAAAACCTATCCAGGTTGGAAAATTGCCGAAGCAGATAAAACCGAAACTTCAAAACACGGTCTAATTTACGAAGCAGATCTAAAAAACGGAATGAAATCCAAATCATTAGCATACAAAGAAGACGGAACTGCAGTAGTTGAATAAAAATAATTATAGAATACATATTTTAAAAAAGGGGTTTTGCGTAAGCAAAACCCCTTTTTTACTACATTTTTTTAACATTCTCAACTCCCTCCCCTTTGGGGAGAGCTAGGGTGGGGCTTCTCAACTCCCTCACCTTTATGAAAGTTTGAGTTGGGTTAGTTAATCAAAACTTAACACTCAAAAATTACATTATTCTCAAAAAAATACCCATATTTGCACCAAACAATTAACAAAAACTATGAAAACAAACCTAAAATTAGCATTGTATAGCATTTGCTTATTCCTATTCTCGCAAACCACTATTATTGCTCAAACCACACGACCAACATTCTCGCACATCGTGATCGTAATCGGCGAAAACACCAAAGCAAGTTCAGTCTATGGCAGCACAAGCGCACCATATATAAATGCACTAGCAGCACAAGGGGCAAAATTCACAAATTCATTTGGCGTTTTTCACCCAAGCCAACCCAACTACATTGCTTTATATTCCGGAAGTAATCAAGGCATAACCAAAGAT
>JAYUFL010000232.1:0-20718 GCA_043738745.1 Bacteroidota bacterium | reverse complement strand
CTGAAATTTCGTAGGGTTATAAAATTATTAGTAATAGTTGGTGTTACGGCAGCAACTCCTGTATTTAAAATACCGTATAAATTATAAAGATGACCTGTGCTAATATTATTATATATTCCGTTGCCATCAATTAGAATGTTAAATTGATTATTAGCATATATACCTTGAGCTACTACATTAGTTGCACCATTGGTACCATAATTTTGAACGTTATTACTAGTAACAATAGTATTATAATCAACAAAAGTATATGGCGATACATCCTGAAATCCACTCAGCCAAATTCCATTTATACCACCTGTTGTGGCATTACCTTGAAAGGTATTATCAGAATTAGATCCTGAAACAGCAGTGGGCGTCAGGTTTGTTGTGGCAGCTGTTGGCGTTGAATTTACCATAATAATGCCACTTGAACCGCCAGGCATTGGCAGGATTCCTGCAGCATCATTCACACTTTGCATATAAATATCTAAAGATTGAATACTATTATTTTTACAACCATCGTTATTATTTAGTTTAAACAAGCCAATACCGTATTCCATTGTTGCAGGATTCGTGGTATTGTTGTCTTGTAAAGTAAAATTTTGTATGTTAACATAATCGGCACCTACAATTTTTATGATTCCGTCTGGTGCAGCACTTGCCGGCGTTGCTGTACCAACACCTGCAGTGATAGTTTGTCCTCCACCTAGAATTGTAACTGTTTTGGTTGCAGACAGCAAGGGGTTTAAGGTGGCGCTACCAATAGTGAATCCTTTTGGTGGAGCAACTTCTGTTCCTGCGCTCAAGGCTTGAAAGGTTACTGGTCCTGTCATCCCTGTTATTACATTCAAAGCATTTAACGCGTTCGCTAGCGAGGTGTACGATGTTGCCAAAGGAGGCGTGGTGTTTGTATTACCCGTAACGGTAATTGCCAGTTGCGCGTTCGCATTTGTAACGCTCAATACCATAAAAAACAGCAGCAGCGCCATTGTTTTTGTCCAAATTTTTCCTTTCGTAAAGGAGCGAATTGGTTTTTGAAGTAAGATTCTGTTCATAAAAAAGTGGTTTTTAAAATTAATTACGTTTTGGATTTTTGATATTTAGCTTAATTAGTTGTTTAAATTATTTTACAAAGTTGGAGTGTAGGAAAATGAAATCAAATAGGGGTAAACCTCTGAATTTTGATAAATAAATTTAAAAACTACATTGTTTTAAATTAGTTTCAAAAATAGAGGTAAGAAAAATAAGATAGTAGCCCATTAGGACATGTTTTTAATTATTTAAGATTTACAAGTTTTTTCTAAAATTCGAAGGCAGTTTTCCGAATCTTTTTTTGAAAGCCGCAGTAAATTTGCTCGCACTTTCATAACCTGTTAAAACAAAAATATGATTGATTAAAACATCCGAATTTTCGAGTAATTATTTTGCTAACAACAAATTTTTTTCTTTGTGATATTGCAACATCGAAAAACCATAAATCATTTTGAAATTCGATTTTAGTTTGGTTGGCGACATAGAAATTTCTTTGGCAATTGTATCTATTCCTATAAATGGAAAATTTAAATGAAGTAAAATTATTTTTTCTGCTTTAGATATTTTTGCATAATCGGCATTGCTCAACGAAATATTATGAGGAATACGATTGTCATCGAAAGCATTTTCGAAAAAATTATTAATTAGTTCAACAGCATTTGCTTTTAAATCATCAATATTAAAAAGGCCTACTTTTTCATTGGTAATAATTTCAGACATTTTTTTGGTTATATCGTGCGCTTTTGGTGCAATATCCAACCAGGTGTAAAATCCAATTTCGGAATCTAGAAAATTATCAAAAGCTATTTTGTTTTCTTTATTATCAATAAAAATATTTTCGTCAGCCCATTTTTTATCAAATAGAAAATTATAAAATTTTCCTTTTGTATTTTTATAAAAATAAGTTTCTACTTCGGTTTTGGGTTTGTAAAATGTCCAGCAAGTGCTGCGTATTTTTGTGTTTTTTTCATCGCCATTATTTATAGGAAACTCATATTCAAAAACCGAAAACGACAAAATGTAGTAATTACTTGCTTGGTTTTCGTCATAAATTGCTTTGGCTCTAATGTTCTCTTTTATATCTATATGTGTAGCCAAAACAGAAAAGTTTTCTTCAATTTCTCGATAGTACATAATGCCTTTGCAAAACGGATTGTTAGAATAAATACCTTGCTCGAGCGGTTTGTTTCTTGCAACAGGAAGTTCGATAACGCTATCGGTCATTATTTTGGCAGAATTAGACAGATAGGGAAGTTCAAAAAATCCGTCTTTATATAAAAATAAATATTTTTCGAGAAGTTTGTCCCATTTAGATTTTGCCATAATTTATTTATTTTGTGAAATGACTAAATTAATTCAATTTGGGTAAATGTAATATATGAAAGTAAATATTTGTTGCAGGTGAAACCCCTGAATTTTATTAAATACTTTTTTATGAATTATAATTAAATACTTTTATTAAAATTATTCTAATGAAAAATATGATTTCAAAAATTGCTTATCTGTTTACTCTTGTTTTCTTTTTTTGTTGCGTCGATAAAAAAGTAAACAGAGTTGTTTTCGAAAAAGAAATCCCAGCAAAAGAAGAAGCTACCAAAACTTACTTGCAAAAAGTAGAGAATAATAAAAAGATAAAAATTATTTAGCTGTTTTTTATAAATATTATAACCAAAAAAAGCTGTTCGTAATTAGGTTATTGCGGCCGAAATTTTAAATATAGCTTGTGTATATCTTGCCGATTCTTATGATTATAACATTACTTTTTGGACAAAATACAATGATTTTAAGACCAAATAACTTAGTAAAGTTCCAGCCTTAAAAATCACTTTTGTAGATCCTCATTTGGCTCATTATTCTGAAGATAAATCCAATTTAAAAAAAGCAGCCGAGTACTATAAAAACATAACTTTGCTAGAACCAAACGACTATGACAGTTGTTATAATACGGCAAGAGCCTACTAAGATTTGTCTTATACTTATTATTTAATGGGCAAGCAAAACTTGAGTTTGGTTGCCAATCAAAAATCTTTTGAATATTTTACAAAAATAAATAATCCTAAAGGATTTGCTTTTGTTTACTCCAACTATGCCAATATTTACACCGCTATTGGCGATAAGAAAAGAGCTATAGAAAACGCTGATAATGTAATAAAAACATATAAAAGTATCGACAATACTTATAATGTATTCATCGGTTTAATTAATAAAATTTCAATTTATGATTTTATGCAAGATTCGCATAAAATAGCACTTATAGATTCAACTTACAATGCCTTTAATAATAGTAAAGAAGATGGAAAAATTCTAAAACTAAAAACATTTGATTATAAAATAGAAAATTTAGTACTATTAAATAATTTAGCGGAAGCAAAAAAAATAATTGACGAATTAAAACCTATTGTTGAGGAAATTAATTCTGAAGTTTTAACATTAGAATATAAAGTTGACATAAAACAATATGAAATAAAAAAGGCTTTGCCGACATTAATAACCAATCAACAAAGATTAGTAAATAATTTTAGTTTACTATCCAGATTAATTTAGATAATTTTTTTGCGAAATATGGAAGCTTAAACCTTAATATCAGTAAAAAAGAAATCACTTAATTAATTGGTTTACTCCATAATTTTTAAGAAAAATGAAAACTAGTCTTTATCAAGAAAAACTAAAATTACAAACCATTTATTATTTAAGCATAATTAAGCCTTGAACTTTTACACATGACTTCAAGGCTTATGAAAATGGGCTATTTAGAGGCTATTTGCTGCTCTAATAGTAGCCGCTAAAGAGGTTGTTTGTGTACCATTTCCGCCAAAAACTAATCCCATTTGTTTTCCAGAAAGGATTCCGTAGTTTTTTGTGTTTTTTAAGTTTTCTAATGAAATTGTTCTTACAAGTTGTTTTGTTCTACTTTTCATAATAATGTTCTGGATTTTAATTTTTTTTATTTATTTTACACATCTAAATTAAAAATGTTTTTGTAAATGTAAAAAAAATTCTACATACAGGTGAAATTTAAAAAACTATTTTAAAAATAAATTGTTTTAATAAATTAACTAAAATAAGAATTACTAACTCAAATAAAAAGATTTATTTCTGGATCAAAATAATTGTAAAGCAAAACTTGATAAACTAACCTTGTCCGAAAGAAAAATTGTAGAACTTATTTCTCAACAAAAAACAAGCAAACAAATAGCCGAATTGCTCTTCTTATCAGAAAAAACAATCGAAGGACATCGGGGTAATATTATTGAAAAACTTGGACTGCCAAAAGAGAAAAATACTTTATTGAAATGGGCAATTAAACGAACCAATATTTAAATCATTACATTCATACCCTCGGTTGTAATTAAGTTGTTTGATTTTTAAATTAAACTATAATTTAAATTTTTCTTTTTTAGGGATATAAATAAAACAAAAAAACCAAGAAACAATTTTTTATTTCTTGGTTCGTTATTCTATGATAAATATATTTTATTTCACAGCTGGCTTGTAATTTTGTTTGTCAATGATCATTTTTGATAGAATTTCTCTCAGAATTTCTGATGTTCCTCCTCCAATTGGCCCTAAACGACTGTCTCTAAGCAAACGTGCTAAAGGATATTCTTCCATGTAACCATATCCACCGAGCATTTGAAGGCAACTATAAATTACGTCATCTGCTACTTTTGTAGATTTTAGTTTTGCCATTGTGGCTTCTTTGACTACGTATTCGCCTTTGTCTAATCTTGCTGCGGCTGCATAGTTGAATATTTTACAATGTTCAACTTCGGTTGCATTGTCAATCATAGTGTGTCTTAACGCCTGATATTTATCAATACTTTTTCCAAATGCTTCGCGTTGCGACATATAATTTATAGTATAATCAATAGCATATTCGGCACTAGCATGCGCATTGATGGCCATGATTAATCGCTCGAGAGCAAAATGTTGCATGATATAGGGAAAGCCTTTTCCTTCTTCTCCCATTAGATTCTCGAGAGGAATTTCCACATTGTCAAACGCAATTTCCGCAGTATCAGAGGCTCTCCAACCCAGTTTGTCTAGTTTTGTAGCATTAATTCCTTTTAGATTTGTATCCATCAGAAACATACTTATTGCCTTATTTCCTGTTCCGATGTCGGTTTTTGCTGCAACTACATAATAATCTGCATACACTCCATTTGTGATAAATGTTTTTGAACCGTTTATCACATATTTATTACCTTTTTTTACTGCTGTGGTTCGCATTCCAGCGACATCGCTACCGCCAAAAGGTTCTGTTAAACATAATGCTCCTATTTTATCTCCAGAAATACTTGGTGCTAAATAATCTTGTTTAATTCTTTCATTACCTTCTGCATTTAGATGTGTCATTGCCAAATAGGCATGTGCCCAAATTGCTGCTGCAAAACCACCCGATTTTATTTTTTGAAGTTCTTCTAAAAGTACAACTGTGTAGAATAAATCCAGATTCAGTCCACCATAAGCCTCAGGATATGCTATTCCAAAAAAGCCCATTTCACCAAATTTTTTCCAAATAAAGCGTTCAATTGTTCCTGTTTTTTCCCATTTTTCGATATGAGGCACAACTTCTTTTTCTAAAAAATCTTGTAAACTTTTTCTAAATAATTCGTGTTCTTCTGAAAAGTATGTTGAATTCATTGTAATATCTATGTTTTTTTGCGATTTATTTTATAATTCCAAATATAAGGCTATTCTTTTTATTTTATCAATAGGAAAATCCTTAATTTTTGTTAATTCCTCAATATTCTTAAAATCACCATTCATACTTCTATAAATCACAATTTGTTTGGCTAAAGTGTAACGAAAATACGGACAAAGTGTTAATTCTTTGATGGTCGCATTGTTGATATTTACCTTTTTTATGTCCGAAACAGCACCGATTTTAAAACTTTCGTTGAGTTTTTGAATCACTTCTGGCGAAAGTCCCCAAACATCGTTCATTTGTTCCATGGTTTGAAAACCTGCAAAGGCATCTTTTTGTTTCAAAATTCGATCAGAAATAGCATCTCCAATTCCAGAAATTTTCATCAAATCTTCTTTTGTGGCAAGATTAATGTCTAGAATTGTAATTTTTTCTTTTTTGCTAAAATCTTTATAATTAGGGTTTTTATAATCTTGATACTTGCTTTCTGTTTTGTTGTTAACCCAATTTGGGAATTTAAAATAGGGCGACATGGCATTTAACAACGAATCCGAAATTTTTGTCACAGCCTGAAACTCTTTTGGAGAATTGGCAAATTTATTAAGTTTACGAAATGCCAATAATCTATCGATTTCTGCGGTTTTCATTCCGAGTTTATACCCTTTGAAATCGGTTATGAAATTTGGATTATAAGGATACATTTTATAAACATAGGATGGATTTTCCTTTTTTAATGAATCGATTTGCGATTGCATGGAAAGCCATTTTTGCTCATTTGGATTTGATGTTGTCGGAATAGAAAAGTCGATAAAAAAATATAGAAGTTGCAAAAATATTATCATCGAAAACAATCCCACAATTCCAAAACGTTGGTTTCTAGTAAATATAAAATACGAAGAAAGGTTTTTAAAATTCATATAAAATTTTTACAAATCAAAAACCGATGTTCGTTTTGCTCTAACAAAATCTTTGAGTTTTAACCAAAAAGCAATGGTCAAATAAACTCCAAACCACAATCCTGCAGTAACAAACGATATATAAATAAAAAATAATCTAACGTTCGAAGCGCGCATTCCGAGCCTATCCGCTAATCGAGATGAAACATGAAATCCGTGTTTTTCGAAAAAATATTTAAGTTTTATTTCGGGACGCATTTTTTTTGAAGGATTTTTAATTTCTTTAAACAAATACGAATTTACACTTTTTATATTTATTTTTCTCTATCTTGGTTCTATTTTCTTGGCTCTATTTTCTGAAAATTTAATTATTTTTCATTAACTCAATGCCAATAGCGCAATCTAAACATTTAGATTTGTTGCAATATTCGTTTTTGAGTTGTAACAACGATTGTGTATCAAATGCGTTTCTAGATTTGATTCCAAAGATGTTGAATTTATCAATAATCGAATTGTTTTCAGGTGCAACTTCGTTTAGAATATCAATTAAATCCTCGGAAATTTCTTTACCTAAACTTTTGGCGTACGCAAATTGAATTGGCAGTATTGTATTGATTATCAATAGATCAATAAACGATTTAGATAATGATTTTCGTTTTTTTGGGCTTTTGTTATCAAATTGATAATGTATTTGCCAATATTCTGAAACAGAAATATCAAAAACCTCATAAATATCTTTAATAGAAGTTATTGCAATAATTTTTGAAAACAAATTTTGTTGCTTGTGGTACAAATTTGCCAACTGCGACAACCGAATCGTTGGAAAATTATCTGGTCGATGCTTAAAAAACTGGACGGGTTCAATGATTGTTTTTTCGATTTGATGTTTGTGCAATAAGTAAAAAAATCGAAATTGTAGATCTTTATAATAGGTGTCTTCTTTTTCGGAATCTAATAATCCTGAATTTCCAAAAATTAATGCTTCGAGGTTTTCAACTTCAAAACTTTCTTTTCTAATGATAGAAAAAGGAACTGATTTTGCGATTTTCAAGAATATTTCACCATTGGTATTCAGCCCAAAATTTTTGGCTAATGCTACAAACAAAACTGCTTCCCAATCTTGGTTTGTAGAAATTAATACATCTTGAATTGGTTTTGATTTGCGTTCTAATCGTTCAAAAAACAGACGTTCTTGCCAATTTTTAATAACAAATTGATTTACGTTTTGAATTTGTTTCTCGCAAAAAATCCATGATTTGGGTTGCATTAAGGTTTCATAATTTTCTAAAACCTCTTTTGAAACAAGGTCTTTTAGAACCAAAACTGGAATTTCGGTATTGTTTTTCCTGAAAATTTCGGTGTCGTGTTCCCAAACAACGTGCAGAATTACGGAATCGTAATTATCATCTCGTTCGTGATTATGCACGTACCAATCAGATGATTTTAAATGAATCTCGACATTTCCAGCCCATTTTTGGTTGCCAATTTCAATTTGTGCATTGAAAAAATCTGGTCCAGCAAGTTGCGTATATTGTCCTGAATTGATTATAGAAACTGATTCTCTATTGTAGGTTTTTAGATCCGATAAATCAAATTTCTTAAATTTCCAGATGTAATGAAGAAAATCTTCTTTCATAGAATTTATTGTTGGTGTTTCTAAAATCTTATTATTAAGAAATTATTTGTGAAATAAATTTTTGGCTTCTTTCCAAACCAACAAATCTTCTTTTTGTATGCGTTTTGATTGAATTTTAGAAGAAAAAGAATTTGCTTTTTTCATCGCTTCTAGATGTGTACCATTTCTATAAAAATGATTAATATCATTTTCATTTTCCCAAAGTGTCATTGTGTACCAAACTTTCAAATTCCAATTGCTCGTAAATTGATATTTTTTACAAGGAGATTGTTTCAATTCTGCTATAATTTGACCATTAAACTTAAAAAAAGCAGGTAGTTTTGAGTACGAATTTAATTCTATTTTGGTAATGGAAACTATCATAGTTTTGGATATATTGGTAATTTTTATATAGGTTTCATTTTTCAAATATACAAATTAATTTACCGCATCAAATACAATTTTGCACAAGCACGAGCGTCAGAAAGTGCCTCATGATGGTTGAGTTGAATGTTGTTTTGGTCGGCACAATATTTCAAATTGGCAGGTTTGTACCCTTTGGCTCTATAGATTTTACAGGTACATTCCCACATATTAGCAATCTCGAGTTCATCATAATAAAGTCCGTAATATTTCATTGTTTTTTGCAAAACATTTCGATCAAAACGTTCGTTGTGCGCAACTAATTTTCTTCCGAGCAAACGCTTTTGGATTTCTGGAAATAAATCGTCGAATGTTGGTTTGTCGATTGTTTCAATAGGTTTTATGCCGTGACACAAAATGTTTCTGTACCAATATTCGTTATTTGGTGGCTGAATTAATGTTACATATTCTTCGACAATAATTCCGTCTTCGACCGTTACAATTCCAACAGCGCAAGCACTTTCTGGATGTCCAGTTGCGGTTTCAAAATCTATTGCGGTGAAAGTCATTTATTGATTTATGATTTTTTTATTTAAAAAATACCTAACAGATTTTCAAAAACTGTTAGGATATTGCTTATTTTATAGAACCAATAATATCATATTTGGTAATAATATGGTGTTTACCATTTCCTAAATCAAGTAAAACTGCTTGATTATCTTTAGTAAAAAGTTTAGAAACATCTTCGATTGATGTACCCATTTTTACAACAGGATATGGTTTGCCCATTACTTCGCGAATTGGTTTGTCAGCAACATCTTTATTCGAAACGTAACTTTGAAACAAATCTGTTTCGTCAACCGAACCAACAAAACCAGTAATATCAATAACTGGAATTTGCGAAATTTTATATTTACGCATTCTATCAATTGCGTGAGAAACTAACTCTTCTGTACGCACAATAATTAATGGTTTTTCGATATGCTCTTTGATAACATCTTCTGCTTTTGTTATTTCTTCGTCTAGAAATCCTCTCTCACGCATCCAATCGTCATTGAACATTTTACCAACATATCTACTTCCAGAATCGTGAAATAAAACTACAACAACATCGTCTTTAGTGAAATGATGTTTTAATTGATGTAACCCTTTGATAACCGAACCAGCAGAATTTCCTACGAAAATTCCTTCTTCTTTTGCGATTTTTCTGGTGTAAACTGCTGCATCTTTGTCGGTAACTTTTGTGAAACCATCAATTATTGAAAAATCTACGTTTTTTGGAAGAATATCTTCGCCTATTCCTTCGGTTATATAGGAATAAATTTCGTTTTCGTCGAATATACCCGTCTCATGATACTTTTTGAAAACCGAACCATAAGTATCGATTCCCCAAATCTTGATGTTTGGATTTTTTTCTTTCAAATATTTACCAATCCCTGAAATTGTTCCTCCAGTTCCTACTCCAACTACAAAATGCGTTATTTTTCCGTCGGTTTGTTCCCAAATTTCTGGACCTGTTTGTTCGTAATGTGCAATTGCATTTGATGGATTATCATATTGATTAACGTACCAAGAATTAGGAATTTCAGTTCCCAATCTTTTAGAAACGGAATAATATGATCTTGGATCGGTTGGTTCTACGTCTGTAGGACAAACGATTACTTTTGCACCGACTGCTCGAAGAATATCCATTTTTTCTTTGGATTGTTTGTCGGTTATTACAAAAATACATTTGTAACCTTTGACAATTGCTGCGAGTGCCAATCCCATTCCGGTGTTTCCAGATGTTCCCTCTATAATGGTTCCACCAGGTTGCAAACGACCGTCGGCTTCGGCATCTTCCACCATTTTGAGTGCCATTCGATCTTTGGTTGAATTGCCCGGATTGAATGTTTCGACTTTGGCAAGAACTAATGCGTCAATTCCTTCTACAACTTTATTGAGTTTAACAAGTGGCGTGTTGCCTATTGTTCCTAGTATATTTTGTGAGTAATTCATTTGGTTTTAGATTGCAGATTTTAGATGCGTGTTTTAAATAAAATTCTATTTTGCAAAGATATTAATTTGAAATGGAATTGTTGTTATTAAATGATGCTGCGTGAGGGATTATAGAGAAAAGCCCACAGCCTGACGAAGGAAGTGCGAGGACTTGAAACGAAAAGCCCGACCCGAAATTGCGAGGCACGAAGCAATATTGAGGGTCACGCCCAAAAATTATTGAAAGAAATTCCAAACGAGCCCAAAACGAATTATAAAATCGCGATATGGGTAATTCGGAGCGGTTAAATAGTTACTTTTTGAGAACAAAGAATTAAGGTGTTCCGCCATGAAAAATATTCGGGTTTGACGAATTCGTCCGTTTACGAAAAAATCAATCGCTGGAAAATCTCCTATTTTACTTGTTTTTTGGACGAAAAATTCTCCTGTAACTGGGTTATAACTATCGCCGTAGTATTTTGTGAAATAATTGAGTGTAACTCCCGTTTGCAGATATAATGCTTTTTTGAAATAATAATCATTGAAATAGAGCGTGTTACGAGTTGTAATTTGTGGAACGTTCAAAATTTTATCAATTTGTTTTACTTCCTGAAAAAGTAACGTATTGTCTAATGAGAATTTTCTGAATCTAATTTCTTTATTGACTTGCAATGACAAATAATTTATAGTTCCGTTGTATTGTTTTGGCGTTACAATTTGTCTATTAATGCTGTCGTTAGAAAAATATAAGTGATCTTTTAGAGTTGTAAATTGTAGAATTGCATCTGCATATTTTGTATTTGCGGTTATTTTTATTGTGTTTATTTTTTCGTTATTAAAATTGTTACTCCAATTATAGTATTTGTAACTGCTTTGATAGAGACTAAAATTATTATTGGGCAATTTGCTAATGTTCTGATATTGAAATGAAAACAGATTGTTTTTATTTAACGAATATTTTAAATTGGCATCGATTGTCGAAATCGTTTGAGTAGAAATGGCTTTTGATATGGCGAAAATTCCAGAATACTTGCTTTTATTATATTCGTATGTGCCTCCTATTGTTTTTATTTTATGGCTAATTGTGCTCGGAACAGTTTGTGTGTCCAGAAATAATACTTTGTAATAATAGGAATTATCTCGAAAATCCTCTGCAAAAAATTGAAATTTACCCAATATCATGTTTTGATATGCAATTCCAAATTTATTATACATTTTGTTATAATGTGTTTGGTCGTTTAATCCAGTGCCAACATACGAAGCACCGAATTCGTTATTGAAACTTGTTGCTGTATCGTTCGTAACTGATGATTGATTAAACTCAAAGTACTTGTTTTCGTAATTAAATTGATGCAATAAATAAATAAAATTATCTTTTGAAACAGCGTTTAATTTGAAACTATGATCCAAAAAGATTCTTTTTCCTTTTAAATAAGATTTTGCATCGGATTGAAAAACTGCCAATCTGGCTCTGTTGGAATAGTTTTTATCTCCCGACAAAAAATCTGAAATATTTATAACTCCACCGTTCTCACCATTCAAAACATCTTGGTCTGTGTAGTGAAAATTGGCTTGATATTGATTTTTTGTTGTGTGATAACTCGTCGTGAAAACAAAATTTCCAGAACTCGAAAGTTGATTAATGTATTTTCCAATCGAGCGCAAACCTTTGTAACTAACAGACATATTAAGATTTGGAGATGGATTTATTGTTATCATGGCCTCGAGAGATTGCCCTTGCTCCATTACAGTTTTAAAATATAAATCGGTTAGTGGTGTCGCTACTGAATAGTAATTAATATCGTTATACTTGTAGTAATTAAAATGTTTTGCCGAAAAACCCATTTCGGGTAATGCCGAAAATTGATTGTATCCAAAATTCAAAATCTGATACGTTTGTCCTTCGTTGGCAAATGGCAAAAGTCCAAAATTATCTTTACGCAAGTAATTAAACTTATACTGTTTTTTGATTGTTAAGGAAGTATCCACAAAAGTAGTATCGTGAGCCAACGAAATAATTCGATACTGATTTATTTTTGCTTTGGGTTTATCTTTCGAGTGATCTATCAATAAAGATTTTTTTTCTTCAGGGGCTTTTTTAGTTTCATCTTTGCTTTGAGCATTACTAAAAAAAAAAGATAAAAAAAATAGTAGAAAAAATAAATATCTCATAGTGCAAAATTTCGATACAAAAATACACAAAAGAATTGTTATGAAAAATATAAATTTAACATAAAAAAAACGGCTACAAAATGCAGCCGTTTTTATGTAAAATTATTTTTCTTTAAAATTTATCCCAGAAAATTTTAGTAGTTAGCAAATCTCCACCGATAGCAGATGATGCCGCAGCAACATTACTAGGGTTTGTTCCAAACTCACTTGGAGGATATGTTAACCTAACCGGAACTTTAGCTCCTGCGTTTGGGATTGCAGTTGCTGGAGCAACTAAAGCAGGAAAATCTAATCTTCTGTAGAAATTCCAAGAAACATTTGCTTGATTATACATCGCTACCCAAGCTTGCTCACCAATAGATTTCTTCCAATTCAATGGATCATAAGGCTTAACCAATAAATAAGCACTAGCATTGGCCGCTGTTAAACCCCATTGTGTAAACGAAGCTGTAACTGCATTGTTATAAGCTGTTGCGGCAGTTCCAGGTGTATACCTTGCAGCTGCTTCTGCTAGATAAAAAGCAACTTCAGTATTACTTAATATTGTACCAGGTGTAGTAGGTGTGTAAGCAAATGTTCCAGCATGAGAAAACGAACTAAAACTACCTGGAACTCCAGGAGTTTGTCCAATGTAAACTGAACCAGCAAGACTGTAAAATTTACCTATTCTTAAATCAGAAGGGGTTGCATTCATATAATTAATTAAAGTCTTACAGCCAATAAAATCATTTCTTCCTGTACCTAATTCAGCATAAATCTGGTTATAATTTGGAGATGTTGCCAAATAATTTAATTGGCAACTGTCAGACGCAAGACTGAAGACACCTCCAGCTATTGCAGAAGTAACAGTGGCTTGTGCTAATGTTGAATTAGAATCAGCAATCGCAATTCCTAACTTTAGTAATAATGAATTACCAAATTTGGTCCATTTAGCAACATTACCTTGATAATAATATTCAGTAGTTCCAAAACTAGCACCAGCAGTTAAATTTGAAATATCATTATTTAATCTAGATATTAAACTTGTATATACCGTTGCAGCATCGTCATAAACAGGTAGTGTATATTGACTTAAATTTATCGAT
The DNA here is from genome assembly GCA_043738745.1 of Bacteroidota bacterium. Lineage (GTDB taxonomy): Bacteria > Bacteroidota > Bacteroidia > Flavobacteriales > Flavobacteriaceae > Flavobacterium. The sequence goes on along the minus strand of JAYUFL010000232.1, from coordinate 6,948 downwards.
TGAGAATAAGGTATATTTCCAAAGGTATCGACCATATTTTGATATACATAAACCTGAAGCATATCTATTATTGCTAATTCATTCTTTTTTTGCGTAGGCCAGTTTGCAGCAAGTGCAGCGGTCGGAACATAAACGTTAATCAATTGTTTTGCCTGATCAAGATTATTCAAAACTCTTATATAATTAAAATTCCAGACACTATCACCAACCAATCGACCAGCAAAATCATAATTACTTTCGTTAACATAAGTAACCTCTTGCCAATACTGCATAGTTAGTCTAAAGTTATTTGTATTAACACTAGGAGTATTCATATAATCACTCAAATTCTTTTCAGCATAAGAAACCAATGTCTCGGGTGTTGTAGTATAAGCACTATTAGGATCTAAATTGATGTCGTCGCTTATACAAGAAGACATTAATAAAACTGATGATATTATTATTAAATATTTTTTCATTTTTTTATTTTTTAAAAATTAACTTTCACATTAAAAGAAATATTTCTAGATGTAGGCATTACTCCTGATTGAAATCCTTGAATATTCCCTGAAGACAATCCAGCCTCTGGATCAGCATAAGGCAATTTTTTATCAATTATCCAAACATTGTTTCCAATCAAACTAAAACTAGTACTTTTTACTGCTAAATTTTTAAGGAATCTTGCAGGAAGGTTATACGTAATCTGTAATTCTCTTAGTTTAACAAAACTTGCATCATAAACAAATGCTGCTCTTGGTAAATCAGTACCTAATAATTGACTTGATTGTGATCTATCCAATCTTGTAGTATTTGGAATATACTGAGGTTGTCCATTGCCTACAACATAAGCAGGGTTAGACATTACGCCTTGCAATATTTGTCCTCCACCAGATGCAATATCATTTCTAACTGGATTTCCTAAATCGTTGGTTCCAACAGAATCGGGATACAAACCAGTACCATAACCATAATATTGATCTAAAGAGAATACATGACCACCTTTTTTAATATCAATTAAAAAACTGAATGATACATTTTTGTATGTAAATTTATTATTTATACCTGCTGTCCAATCTGCTTGATAGGAACCTAAATTATTATTTACAGTTGTAGACTCTTTGTATGCTCCATTAGACGCAATTATGTGTTGACCATCAGGAGCATCTACATAGGTAGTACCCCAAAGTGTTCCGTAATCTTGGTTTAAAGGAGCATTTACACTAACACCTCCTTGAAATGAACCGATTTGAATATTCTCGATACCTGGCGCTAATTCCGTAACTTTTGTTTTTGGGTTAGACCAGTTTAAGTTTAAATCCCAAGAGAAATTATTGGATTTTATTGGTGTTGCATTAAACGAAACTTCATATCCTTTCGTAGATAGTGTACCTGCATTTTGATTTTGAGCTGCAAAACCACTACTAAAAGAAACTGGTAATGCTAATATTTGGTTTGTAGCTTTATTTTCGAACCAAGCAACATCAATTCCAATTCTATTTTTTGCGAATTGCAAATTAACACCTAATTCTTTACTAATTAACCTAATTGGCTTCAAAGCTGCTAATTTAGCAGTAGTATTAATAGAATATAATGGAGAAGCGAAAGGAGTAGCTGGATTATAAGTATTAAGCAATAAATTTGGATTTGTGCCACCACCAACTTCCGCATAAGAGGCTCTAACTTTACCAAAATTCATTATATTATTATTTTTCAGAAAATTTAAATTCGAAAAAACAAAACTTGATGAAACTGAATAATAGTTATAATTATTAACTCCTTTAAGTAAACTTGATGATGTATCGTTTCTAAAACTACCTTCTAAATAAAGCGTTCCTTGATAACCTAATGAAGCTTGGGTAAAAGCACCAAAATTATCAAGCCTAGTACTGGTTGTTATAGGTAGCGAAGGAGCAGATGTTGAATTGGAAATTGTATAAAATCCAGGAATAAAAAGACCTCCCGATGTAGATTGTCTGATTATATCATTAGTTGTAGAAGTCAAATTTGTTCCTAAAATCAAATTCAAATTCAAATCTTTAGTTAAGTCTGTCTTGAATGTTGCTAAAAAATCGTAGTTTGTTTCGCGCACAGTATATAAACTTAGAGCGTAACCCGATGGCTGCACTGCAGTTTGAAGACCTATATCGCCAGCAATAGAACCATTTTGCTTTCTTTCTTCTGTTTTCAGATTAAATCCATCTGTTCCTACTCTCGCCAACAAGTTGATATGTTTATTAACATCATAAGACAAACTTACATTACCCGCAAACCTTTGTCTAGCATCTGTTTCAAAATTTTCATATCTTGTAAAATACGGATTGTTCCAATACAGTGGTTTGATATTTGTTGGGCTATTTATATTCCAAGTATAATTTTGACCTGAACCATCATATAATTGTTGTTGTTCTTTTATATCAACATTTGTAGGCCACCATTGTCTAAAATTCGTAAGAATATTACCGTCGTCGTAACCAGTAGCATTTCTACCTTTTGTGTTTTGTACTACATAATTAGCATTGATCGTAGCGGATAATTTATCATTAAATTTATATGTGGTAGTTCCTGTAAAGTTATTTTTATTCAAATAACCATTAGGTAAGATGTCATTTGCATTTGTATTACCATAATTAAATCTGAATGAAGCTTTATCTCCACCAGCACTCAATGTAATATTATTTACAGTAGAAATCCCTGTTTTGAAAAATGTTATTGGACCATTATCAGCAAATTTGTAAGTTGTTGTTTTACCAAAATTCGGAGATCCAGGAACAAAAGCATTATAAGCATAGACTTGCGAATTGTCATACTTTGGCCCATAAGAGGCATCGTCATTAAAATTAGTTGCATTTGTGCCTAAATACGACCCATCAAAAACGCCATCGTAACCTTCGCCATACTCAGACTGATACGTTGGAAAAGTTGATTTATCGACCGTTGAAGTCGTTAGAGACGAACTAAATTCCACAGATAAATCAGAATTAAACTTACCTTTTTTGGTCGTGATAATCAACGCACCGTTTGCACCTCTACTTCCATAAAGAGCCGTAGCTGCCGCTCCTTTTAAAACGACAAGATTAGCAATGTCGTTTGGGTTAATGTCCGAAGCGGCATTACCATAATCATATCCTTGTTGACCATTAGTTTGACCATTACTATTAACATTGCTATTAAGAATCGGCACTCCATCCACAACAAATAGGGCTTGATTACCACCAAGAATAGACTTATAACCTCTTAAAACTACATTTGTAGAACCACCAAAATTTGTCCCTTGCTTGATCTCTAGACCAGCCACTTTACCTGCTAAATTATTTACAAAATTTGTTGTAGGTACTGAATTTACTTGTTCTGCTGAAATTTGTTGTGCAGAATAGCCTAATGCTTTTTTATCTCTTTTTATTCCATAAGCAGTAACTACTACATCTACCAGTTCGTTAGAAGCGGCGCTGCTTAACACTACGTTAACTTTAGAACCAGTTACTTTTGCTTCTTTGACAGACATACCAATGTAACTAAACACTAAAACATCTGTAGTATTAGCCTTAATACTGTAAGTTCCATCAAAATCCGTTTGAGTACTGCTTGATGTTCCTTTTACTTTTACATTTACTCCAGATACTGGCATACCACTAGGGTCAGCAACTTTTCCGGAAACTAAAATGTTTTGAGCAAAAGTAAGTTGTGATACTAACACTATCATTAGTGTCAATATACCATTAATTCTTTGTTTCATATTTTATTATTTGAATTAGTTATTATGCAAACTTCTTAATAAATTCTTAATTAACCAAATATTATGACGGAATAATATAAAATAATTAAGTTAAAGTTAAGGAATAGTTCGGATATTGTTGCCCACAACTTATATTTAAGATGATTTTAAGTTAAAAAGGTTGCGCGAAAAGTTTATTTTTACAAAAATTTATTTTTTATTAAAAACAATATTCATGCTACAAACTCATTTCTCGGATTTAATCTATGAAGCCGGAACCGACGAAGCAGGTCGAGGTTGTTTGGCTGGACCTGTTACTGCTGCGGCAGTAATTAATCCGTTATTAAATTTAGGGCTAAATTCTGATTCGCTAAAATTATTTTTTAGTATGATTAACGATTCCAAGAAACTTTCCGAAAAAACTAGAGAACGGCTTCGACCAATTATAGAAGAAGTTGCTGTTTCATTTGCTGTTACTCATATTGAACCTAGTATTATTGACGAAATAAATATCCTAAACGCATCCATTTTAGCAATGCAGGAAAGTATCAAAAAACTAAATCCGTTACCTATATATATAATAGTCGATGGAAATCGGTTTAAACCCGTTAACAATATTCCTTTTAGCACCATAATTAAAGGCGATAGCAAATATTTGAGTATTGCAGCAGCATCGATTTTGGCAAAAACAAACCGCGATGAATATATGAATAGAATTCATGAGGAATTCCCGATGTATAATTGGAAACAAAACAAAGGTTATCCAACCAAAGAACATCGAGAAGCAATTCGGAAATATGGAGTTACCAAATACCACCGAATGAGTTTTAGATTAATACCTGAAAAATAAAATTTAGATTTTTAGACAAGAGTACATTCAAACAAATTTGAAAAATGTTTCAAAATTTTTTCTTTAACTTCTTGTTCGTCTATTTTTTCAACTCCAAGTTCTACATTTAAAGATGTTACGGCTTTTCCTTTTATTCCACAAGGAATAATATTATCGAAATAGCCTAAATTGACATTTACATTCAATGCAAAACCGTGCATGGTTACCCAACGACTTGCTCGAACTCCCATAGCACAAATTTTTCGGGCAAATGGTGTTCCAACTCCAAGCCAAACTCCAGTCTCGCCTTCGCTTCTGGTTCCTGTTATATTGTATTCCGCCAAAGTTAGAATTATTACCTCCTCAAGAAAACGCAAATATTTATGAATATCTGTAAAGAAATTTTCTAGATCCAAAATCGGATAACCCACAATTTGTCCTGGCCCGTGATACGTAATGTCACCTCCACGATTTATTTTATAAAAAGTGGCACCTTTATCTTCGAGTTGCTTTTCCGAAAGTAATAAATTCGTCATGTCACCACTTTTTCCTAACGTATAAACATGCGGATGTTCTACAAACAAAAAATAATTTGGTGTTTCAAGATTGGTTTCCTCTCTCCTATTTTTAATTTTAAGATCAATAACTTCTTTAAACAAAATTTCTTGATATTCCCAAGTTTCCTTAAAATCTTTCGTTCCTAAATCCTGAAGTTGAATTTTTTTATTCATTTTTTAGGGATTCAGTTTTTATTTCCTTTGTTGTTGATTTAATATCTTTTTCTAAAACAACTTCGAGATTTGTAATTTCTGGATTTTGCATACTTTCTGATAACAAAAATTGTAGTGTAATCGTTTTTTTGTCTTTACTTATTTCGGCTTTTGAGTTAGATGCCGATTTAATGATTCTAGGAAAAGTATATTTTATAACATAGGTTTGGTTGATTTTTAGTCTTGCGAATTGCGATTTGTATTTTTCAATCTCTTCTATTTTATTTTTAAAGGCCGTTTGGTTTGTAATTTTTACGATTCTTTTAAAAACATCGTCAACAAACGTATAGTTTATACTAAAATAATGCTCGTCTTCGGCAGAAAGGGCGTAGTTGTTTCGCAAATCATTTTCATAATCTTCCGTTTTGTATAAATCGGCAATGTCTTCAACTTTTTTAAAATCTTGATAAATGGTAGTTCTAAATTCTTTCTCGTAAGAATTTTTTTTAATATGAACAAACACATCTCTATATCGATTAAAAACGTTTTGGTCAGAACTACTAATTCTAGAAAACGTGGCGTTATATTTTTCTATAATATCCGTAAAATGATAATCTGCATCTTCAAAAATTTCTTCTTTTGCATAGTTTTCACCTGTAATTTGCATGTAACTGCTTTCGTCTCGGATTTGTTGCGTTTCAATTCTGCCCGAGCCATCTGGTTTAATTTCAATAGTTTCTGTGACTTTGCAACTTGCAAAAACCAAAAAGACTAAAAAAAGCAACATTTTTTTCATCAATACTAAATTTTAACAAAAGTATTAAATAAGAATTAAAAAATCGTAAAATTTAATTTTAACATTTCAGAAATATTCATAACAAACCATAATTTTGGAACTCTGAAACTTATACGGTATCTTTGCATTCTTAAAAACCGAACAAAATGGCATTATCAGAACAGGAAATTCTTCGTAGAGAATCACTTCAAAAATTACGTAACTTAGGTATTGAACCTTATCCAGCAGCAGAGTTTGTTACTACTAATTACTCTAAAGAAATCTCAGAAAATTTTGAGAAATTTGAAGGAAAAGAAGTAATTCTTGCTGGGCGATTGATGCAAAAGCGTATCATGGGAAAGGCGAGTTTTGCGGAATTGAAGGATGCCGAAGGTAGAATTCAGATATATATTGCTCGCGATGACATTTCGGACGATGAGGAAAAAACGATGTACAATGTGGTTTTTAAAAACCTTTTGGATATTGGTGATTTTATAGGAATTAGAGGAACGGTTTTTAAAACTCAAGTTGGTGAAATTTCTATTCATGTTTATGGATTGACCGTTTTGGCAAAATCCCTAAAACCGTTACCAGTAGTAAAAACAGATACTGATGGCAAAATTCATGATGCTTTTTCGGATCCTGAACAAAGATATAGAAGACGATACGTGGATTTGACCGTGAACGATCACGTGAAAGAAACGTTTATAAAAAGAACAAAATTGTTCAACGCCATGCGATCTTTCTTTAACGATAAAGGATATCTTGAGGTCGAAACTCCCGTTTTGCAACCCATTCCTGGTGGAGCCGCAGCAAGACCGTTTATTACCCATCACAACTCTTTGGACATTCCTTTATACATGAGGATTGCTAATGAATTGTATTTGAAAAGATTAATTGTTGGTGGTTTTGATGGTGTTTATGAATTTTCGAAAAACTTCCG
>JAYUFL010000231.1:0-20816 GCA_043738745.1 Bacteroidota bacterium | reverse complement strand
GCCAAACCGACAATGTGCCAATAACCACAATTGTGAGTGGTCGCATTACGTGGCTTTCGCTCAAAAACAATGCGTTTGTAAACAAAGGCGATACTATTATAAAAATATCTAAAGAGGGTTTGATTTCTCAAAAAAACACGCAAGATACTTTGCAAACATCGATTTCGATGTTGTTATCAGATGTTGCGAATCTACTAAAAAACAATACTACAAATTTAAAAACAACTACTGAAAGAGAAGATTTTTTTAAATTTAAATCGAAAAAAATTGAGTTTCAAAGCAAAGTTGCCCAAGCCCAAGCGAATTATAACCGCAACAAAACCTTGTTCGACAAAGATGTTATTGCACGAGCCGAATTCGAAAAATACCAATACGAATTGAAATTTACCAGTCAAGCCTTGCAAAGTTTGGTAAGCCAACAAAAAGCAACTTGGGAAAACCAAAAACGAGATTTAGAAAATCAAATCAAAAACGGAAACGGAACAATTGCAAAAATTGTTGTAGAGGCAACGAATTATGTTGTTTTGGCTCCAATTGCTGGAACTATCGAAAGTTTTTCGGGTTTGCAAGTGGGTTCTTTTGTCAATGCTTCGCAACCCATTGCCAACATTTCTGCCGCTGATAATCTTATTGTAGAGAGTAATGTTTCGCCAAACGATATTGGTTTAATCCAAAAAAATCAAAAAGTAAAATTTCAGATTGATGCTTTCAATTATAACCAATGGGGTTTGCTGGAAGGCAAGGTAATTGAAATCGATAATAACATTACGTTACAAGAAAATCAAGCATTTTTTAGAGTGCGTTGTAGTTTAAACACCAAAGAAATGAAATTAAACTCGGGTTACAAAACGCAAGTTTCTAAAGGAATGACACTCACAACTAGATATATTATCACGCGCAGAAGTTTGTTCGATTTGTTGTTTGACAAGGTTGATGATTGGTTGAATCCCAAACAATTAGAAAGTAGTAATTTCTAATTACTACTTTCTAATTATTTGGAGTTTCTTTAAGTTTTTTAGTAATACTAACTAAAAGTTTAATTAACTCTAAACAGTTTCTGTTTTTGTGATATAATTAGTTTCAAAAAGCAACTCAAGCCAATATTGAGTTTCGTTAGCCTCTTTGAGAGAAATGTAAAGTTTGTTCAGAAAGTCTTTACGACTTTGTGCAAATTCACTTTCTTTTATTAAAGCACCAATTGAAGTTCCACTTCTTAATAATTGTTTTGATAAAATGAATTCTTTTTTCTCGCTCTGTAAATATTTAAAACTATTTATGATTCTAATTGCAAACTTTTTTGATTTTACATGTATAATATTATCGTTTTTCATTCCTAACCTTTTTTTACAAAATTACTAATTACTATCTTCTAATTTCTAATTATTAAATCTAATGGCAACAATCAAAATTAAACAACACGACATTCAAGATTGTGGTGCGGCATGTTTGGCATCAATTGGCAATCATTTTGATGTTAATTTGCCCATTGCTCGCATCCGTCAATTTGCAAATACCGACAAGCGTGGCACGAATGTTTTAGGAATTATTGAGGCTGCGGAAAAAATGGGTTTTACAGCCAAAGGTGTAAAAGGAGGAATTGATGCTTTGGATAAAATTCCGCTTCCTGCCATTGCACACGTAATTGTAAAAGAGCAATTGCATCACTATTTAGTTATTTATTCCGTTTCGAAAGGAAAAATCGAGGTTATGGACCCTGCATTTGGAAAAATGGAAACCTATACTATTGAATCTTTTCAAAAAATATGGACAGGAGTTTTAGTGCTTTTTGCTAAAAACGACGATTTTAGAACCTATAACGATAAAACTTCTCCCATAAATCGATTTTGGAATTTGGTACAACCGCATAAAACTATTCTGATTCAGGCTCTTTTTGGAGCGATTATTTTTACAATTCTTGGTTTGGCAATGTCAATTTATATTCAAAAAATTACCGATTATGTTTTAGTTGATGGTAATCGAAAACTATTGAATTTATTGAGTATTTCAATGCTTGCGATAATTTTATTGCAGGCTTATATTGGCTCGAAAAAAAGTATTTTTGTCATGAAAACAGGGCAATTAATCGATGCCAAACTGATTCTAGGGTATTACAAACATTTACTAAATTTGCCACAACGGTTTTTCGACACCATGCAAATTGGCGAAATTACGTCGAGAATAAACGATGCCGTAAAAATTCGATCGTTCATTAACGAAGTCGCTATTGATATGATTGTGAATGTGTTTATCGTAATTTTTTCGTTTTCATTAATGTTTACGTATTACTGGAAATTGGCTTTGGTCATTTTGTTGGTGATTCCGTTTTATGGATTGATTTATTTTATTCTCAATAAATTCAACAAAAAAGTAGAACGAAAAATTATGGAAAATGCAGCCGAATTGCAAACGCAATTGGTCGAAAGTATCACACATATTCGAACGGTAAAAGAATTTGGAATCGAAGAATTTTCGAATATCAAAACCGAAAATCGATTCGTAAAATTACTTTTTACCACATACAAATCGGGGATGAATAGCATATTTTCTGCAACTTCTACACAGTTTTTAGCATCGACTTTCACTGTTATTCTCATGTGGATTGGTTCGGGATATGTTATTGATAGAGCCATTACGCCTGGCGAGTTATTTTCGTTTTATGCTTTGATTGGTTATTTTACTTCACCAGTTGCCTCGTTAATCACAATGAATAAAACGGCTCAAAATGCCTTGATTGCAGCCGACAGGTTATTCGAAATTATGGATTTGGAACGAGAAGAAACCGAAAATAAAATCGAATTGCAACGAGAAAATATTGGCGATATAAAATTCGAAAACGTTTCATTTAGATATGGTTCACGAACCGAAGTTTTCAAGAATTTTAATGCCACTTTCAAGAAAAACCAAACTACAGCAATTGTTGGCGAAAGTGGTTCGGGCAAAACAACTTTAATTTCGCTTTTGCAAAATTTGTATCCAATAAAAGAAGGAAAAATTTATATTGGCGATTACGATGCAAATTTTATTCATTACAAAAGTTTACGAAATGCTATTGGTGTTATTCCGCAACAATTGAATCTATTTTCTGGAAATATTATTGAAAACATTGCGCTTGGCGAAATTTTCCCAAATGTGCAACGTGTTTTAGATTTATCGAAACAACTCGGAATTAATGAATTTGTAGAAAAATTACCAAATGGATATGAAACCCAAATTGGCGAAAATGGCACCATGCTATCGGGCGGTCAAAAACAACGCATTGCAATCGCCAGAGCGTTATATAAAAATCCTGAAATTTTATTGATGGACGAAGCCACCTCGTCATTAGATACGAATTCCGAAAAAATCGTAAAAGATGTAATCGATAATTTTAAACTTCAAGGCAAAACAATACTTGTAATTGCTCATCGATTAAGCACAATTGCAAATGCAGATATTATACTGGTTATGGAAAACGGTACAATCGTGGAACAAGGAAATCATCAAGATTTATTGAACCTAAAAGCGAAATATTTTGAATTGTGGCAAAAACAAAGTTTGGTTTAGGTAAAAATACTTAAAAATCCCTTCTAAACTCACTTAATATGATCGCCGTTGCAGTAGCAACATTTAGACTTTCGGTTTTTTGAATTTCGCCAAAACGAGGAATTGCTATTCGATTTTGTATCAATTTTTCTATTTTTTCTGAAATTCCATTGGCTTCGTTTCCCATAATTATCATTGCTTTTGATGGTAATTTAGTTTTATAAATGTTTGCTCCATCCATGAAAGTTCCATAAACAGGGAGTTCAGATTTTGAAATAAAATCAACTAAATCACAATATTTTAGTGCAACTCTAGCAATAGATCCCATGGTTGCTTGCACTACTTTTGGATTGTAAACATCTACCGTTTCTTGCGAACATACAATTTTACGAATTCCAAACCAATCGCATAATCTGATAATTGTTCCTAGATTTCCTGGATCTCGAATATCGTCTAAAATCAAAATAAAATCTGTAATTTCATTCTTTTTATCTTTTGGAATTTCAAAAAGTGCCAAACACGAATTTGAGGTTGCAAGTGCTGAGATTTTATCGAGTTCGGATTGCGAAACTAAAGTTTTTTTGACAACATCAAATTCATTGAAAGCAAGTTCGGTAGCATATAAATAATTTAATTCGAAATCAGATTGTAACAACTCATTAATCACTTTTTGTCCTTCTGCAAAGAACAAATTATTCGATATTCTGAATTTTTTTTGTCGTAAACTGTTTATTAGTTTAATTTGATTTTTACTAACCATAGAAAAAATGTACTTTTGACTTAAATTATTTATTTCAATTGAAAAACGCTTTTACAAAAATATCATTATTTATTCTAATTGCACTAATTATTTCGAGTTGTTCGTTAACTAACAAAGTACCGAAAGGGAAACATTTATTGATTAAGAACGATGTTTTTGTTAATGGAGCAATTTCTAAAAACGAAGAAGTAATTAATCTTTTATATCAAAAACCTAACAGTACTTTTTTGGGTTATCACTTGCGGTTGCACTTGTATAATTTGGCATTGCAAAATCCAGATTCAGTTTACAAAGCAAAATTTATCAATAATCCCGAAAAATATGCACGAAAAGCAAAATGGCTTTCTAAAAAGCAAGTCGATCGATTGGGAAAATCATTTTATTATTTTGGAATTCACCAATTTCTGAAAAAAGTAGGAGAAATTCCAGTTATTGTGGACAAAACCCGAGAAGAAAAATCGCTTTTGCGAATAAAATCTTTTTATTACAATGATGGATTTTTTGATGTAAAAGCATCGTACAAAATAGATACAATTAGCACTAACAAAGCAAAAATAAAATACACAATCCTTACTGGAGAACCCTATATTATTGATAGTATTAGAACAAAAATACAAACTCCAGTTCTCGATTCCTTGTACAGAATTAGTAAATCGAAATCGTTTTTGAAATCCCAACAATACGAAATCGAAGATTTGCAAAAAGAAAGAAATCGAATAACGAACGATTTTAGAAACAAAGGAGTGTATTATTTTCAACAAAACTATATAACTTTTTCTGTCGATACTGTGGGAACAAAGAATAAACCAAACATCGATTTAATTATAAACAATAGAGATGTTCGTGTAAAGGATACCATAAAAACAGAGCCTTTTAAAATTTATAAAATAAGTAAAGTAAACGTTTTTACCGACATTACAGCCTCAAAGTCGAATACTAAAAATCGAGATAGTGTGGTTTACAAAAACTTTAATGTTTTTAGTTCTGGAAAACTAAAATATCGTCCAAGAGCCATTACAAATGCAGTTTTTATTACAAAAAACAGTTTGTTTTCCGATGATAATACCACATTAACATCTAAATACTTAAGTAATCTAAAAGTTTTTAATTATCCTACAATTCAGTACGTTGTTGACAAAAAAGATAGTATTGGAAATTCATTGATTGCAAATATTTATTTAAATCAGCGTAAAAAGTATAATTTTCGAGGAAATTTGGATTTAACACATTCGAATATTCAACAATTTGGAATTTCGGCAGGAGGAGCGTTTTCGATACGAAACATTTTTAGAGGTGCCGAAATCCTAGAAATTGCAGTTCGACAAAACCTTGGAGCATCGCAAGATTTAGCAAATCCCGATGGTCGCTTTTTTAATGTATCCGAAGTCGGACTCGATTTTAAACTATCTTTTCCGAGTATTCTTTTGCCTTTTAGGACTGAAAAAATTATTCCAAAAAGCATGATTCCGTCCACAACAATTAGTTTAGGTTTTGCAAAACAACGAAATATTGGTTTGGATAAAGAAAATTTAACGGCTTCGATGACCTATAATTGGACGCCAAGAAAAAACACAACAGCCCGATTTGATTTATTTAACGTTCAATTTGTAAAAAACATTAATGTTGCAAATTACTTTAATGTATATAAATCATCCTATCAGACTCTAAATGCACTTGCCCAAAAATACGATCCCAGTCTTCCAGATTTCGATGGAAATCATAATTTAGTTATAGAAAGTGGTACAAATGCTTTTCTGAATACAGTTTTAGTAACAAATCCGTTAATCGTTCTAAACGTGGACGATTCCAAAATAATTCAGAGTATAAACGAAAGAAAAAAACGTTTAACCGAGAATGATTTGATTTTTGCTTCGAGTATAACCTTTGCAAAAACCACAAAAACGGATATAAACGACAATCATTATTATAGTTTAAAAACTAAATTAGAATCTGCAGGAAATTTAATATCGCTTGTGGCTAAAAATCCATTAAAAAGTAGCGACCCGAATTTTTTTAATACAATTTTTGGGGTTAATTACTCTCAATATTTAAAGGCGGAATTCGAGTTTATTAAACATTGGGATTTATCGGGCAAAAAAGTATTGGCAATTCGCAGTTTCTCTGGATTAGCAGTTCCTTATGGTAATTCTAAAAGTATTCCTTTTTCTCGAAGTTATTTTGCAGGAGGATCTAACGACAATCGTGCTTGGCAACCCTATTCGCTGGGGCCAGGTCGAAGTGGTGCTATAAACGACTTTAACGAAGCAAACCTAAAATTATCATTCAGTACCGAATTACGGTTCAATATTTTCAATAAAATAAAAGGAGCATTATTTGCCGATTTTGGTAATATTTGGAACGTTTTTGATGATGTTACCGATGAAAACTCAAAATTTTCGGGACTAAAATCATTGGGAGATATTGCTATTGGTTCGGGGTTTGGCCTTCGATATGATTTCGATTTTTTTGTAGTTAGGTTAGATTTAGGATTCAAAACGTATGATCCTACATATTATAATGAAAAAAAATGGTTTCGAGATTATAACTTTGCACATTCGGTAGTAAATATTGGAATAAACTATCCTTTCTAAATTTAAAATTATTATTTTTGTCTTTATAATATAAACAGAAAAAAATGGCACACAATATAAAACCCGGAGTTGCAACAGGCGATGAGGTTCAGGCAATTTTTGCCTATGCAAAACAAAAAGGATTTGCACTTCCTGCAGTAAACGTTACAGGATCCAGTACAATTAACGGCGTTCTGGAAACTGCCGCAAAACTAAATGCTCCAGTTATCATACAATTCTCAAACGGTGGAGCCATTTTTAATGCTGGAAAAGGACTTTCTAATGCAAACGAAAAAGCAGCGATTGCTGGCGGGATTGCAGGGGCAAAACACATTCATACACTCGCAAAAGTTTATGGAGCAACCGTAATTTTGCATACAGATCATTGCGCAAAAAAACTATTGCCATGGATTGATGGATTACTAGATGCTTCCGAAAAACATTTTGCCGAAACAGGAAAACCATTATTTTCGTCGCACATGATTGATCTTTCCGAAGAACCAATCGAGGAAAATATCGAAATTTGTAAAACCTACTTGGCTCGAATGAGCAAAATGGGAATGACTTTAGAAATTGAACTCGGAATAACTGGCGGAGAGGAAGATGGCGTAGACAACTCGGATGTGGATAGTTCCAAACTTTACACACAACCCGAAGAAGTTGCGTACGCATATGAAGAACTTTCTAAAATTTCGCCAAGATTTACAATTGCAGCAGCATTTGGAAATGTTCATGGAGTTTACAAGCCAGGTAATGTGAAACTGACCCCAAAAATCTTGAAAAATTCTCAGGATTATGTTCAAAATAAATTTAAAACAGTTGTAAATCCTGTAGATTTTGTTTTTCATGGTGGATCCGGTTCTACTTTAGAAGAAATTAGAGAAGGAATTTCATACGGAGTGATTAAAATGAATATCGATACCGATTTGCAATTTGCATTTACAGAAGGAATCAGAGACTATATGGTGAAAAACATTGATTATCTAAAAACCCAAATTGGTTCGCCAGATGGATCAGAATCACCAAACAAAAAGCATTACGATCCAAGAAAATGGGTTCGTGAAGGCGAATTGACTTTCAACAAAAGATTAGAAGAAGCATTTGCTGATTTGAACAATGTAAACACTTTATAAATTTCAAATTATAAATTATGTTTATTTAGATTTATAATTCATAATTTATAATTCATAATTAAATTAGAATATGAGTTGGTTTAAAAGAAAAGAAAAAGGAATTACCACGGCGACCGAGGATAAAATGGATGTCCCAAAAGGGCTTTGGTATAAATCTCCTACTGGAAAAGTTATTGATGCCGAGGAATTAGCACGAAACCTTTGGGTAAGTCCCGAAGATGGTTTTCATGTTCGAATTGGTTCAGCAGAATATTTTGAGATTTTGTTCGATGACAATAATTTTGTGGAATTAGACAAAAATATGACATCAAAAGATCCATTAGGATTTGTTGATACCAAAAAATATGCCGAACGCCTAAAAGATGTTACTGCAAAAACAGGATTGAAAGATGCAGTTCGAACAGGAGTTGGAAAATCTAAAGGAAAAGAACTAGTAGTTTGTTGCATGGATTTTGCCTTTATTGGAGGTTCGATGGGAGCAGTTGTAGGCGAAAAAATTGCACGTGGAATAAATCATTCCATTCAAAATAATGCTCCTTTTGTGATGATATCAAAATCTGGTGGCGCCAGAATGATGGAGGCAGCATATTCGCTCATGCAGTTAGCAAAAACATCTGCAAAATTGGCACAACTTGCCGACGCTAAAATTCCCTATATTTCATTGTGCACTGATCCTACAACGGGTGGAACAACAGCATCTTACGCCATGTTGGGCGACATAAACATTTCGGAACCAGGTGCATTAATTGGTTTTGCTGGACCACGAGTAGTGCGTGATACCACCGGAAAAGATTTACCAGAAGGTTTCCAAACGGCAGAATTTGTTTTAGAACACGGCTTTTTAGATTTTATAACTCCAAGGAAAGAACTGAAAGACAAAATTAACTTATATATCGATTTGATTCAGAATAATAATGTTAGATAACAAAATCCCGATTCGTTCGGGATTTTTTGTATAAATCATGTTCGGTTTTCACCTACTTTTGATATCAAAATAAAAACCTTATCAAAAAACAACCTAAATATCTACAATCTTTTTTGTAAATTTGCACTCAAAATAAAGATTAAACAAAATGTTAGATAGATTACAAATAGTAAAACAACGTTTCGACGAGATTTCGGATTTGATTATTCAGCCCGATGTTATTTCCGACCAGAAACGTTATGTACTTTTAAATCAGGAATATAAAAATTTGAAAGCGCTTTCCGAAAAACGTGACGAATACGTGATTTTGATGGCGAATATTGATGAAGCCAACGAAATTATTTCCGATAATTCTGATGCAGATATGACCGAGATGGCCAAAATGCAATTGGACGAAGCAAAAGATCGTTTACCAGAATTGGAAGAAGAGATAAAGTTTATGCTTATTCCTAAAGATGTTGAAGACGCAAAAAACGTAATGGTCGAAATTCGTGCAGGAACTGGTGGGGACGAAGCCAGTATTTTTGCAGGAGATTTATTCCGTATGTACACTAAATATTGCGAAAATCGCGGTTGGAGAACCTCGGTTGTGGATATGAACGAAGGAACTTCAGGCGGATTTAAAGAAGTTATTTTTGAAGTTACTGGCGAAGATGTTTATGGGACTTTGAAATTTGAGGCTGGAGTGCACCGCGTGCAACGTGTTCCGCAAACCGAAACTCAGGGTCGCGTACACACATCGGCAGCAACTGTAATGGTTTTGCCAGAAGCCGAAGAGTTTGATGTTCAGATTGATATGAATGATGTTCGTGTAGATTTTTTCTGTTCCTCGGGACCTGGTGGGCAATCGGTAAATACTACAAAATCGGCAGTACGTTTAACGCATATTCCAACTGGTTTGGTGGCACAATGTCAGGATCAGAAATCACAACATAAAAATAAAGATAAAGCATTTGGTGTTTTGCGTTCCCGTTTGTATGAGCAAGAATTAGCCAAAAAACAAGCGGAAGATGCTATAAAACGAACCTCTCAAGTTAGTTCAGGCGATAGATCTGCTAAAATTCGTACTTATAATTATTCGCAAGGTCGCGTTACAGATCATAGAGTTGGTATAGATGTTTTTGATATGGATGGCGTTATGAATGGTAAAATTCAAAAACTTATTGATGAGTTACAACTTGTTAATAATATGGAAAAACTCAAAGAAGCAAGCGAAGTCTTTTAATAAAAACACATTTTAAAAGAGCCAAAAACAATAAACAAAATTTATTTCTAAATAGTTTTTTAGAATTTATTTTGATGTGTAAATTTTCTAATAAAGGTTTACATTTACATTTATAAAAAACAAATAAAAATTATGTCTGATACGATCGAAAAAATAAAATGCCTAATAATTGGCTCAGGTCCAGCAGGATATACGGCAGCAATATATGCTGCTAGAGCCAACATGAATCCAGTTTTATATCAAGGAACACAACCAGGAGGACAATTGACAACCACTAACGAAGTTGAAAATTGGCCTGGAAATCCAGAAGGAATAACAGGTCCAGAAATGATGATTGGTTTGCAAAAACAAGCCGAACGTTTTGGAACTGATGTTCGAGATGGTTGGACTACAAAAGTTGATTTTTCGGGTGAAATCCATAAAGTTTGGATTAATGACGACAAAGAATTGCATTGCGAAACTGTAATTATTTCTACTGGAGCAACGGCAAAATATTTAGGAATAGACTCTGAGCAACATTATTTAAAAACAGGAGGTGGAGTTTCTGCTTGTGCAATTTGCGATGGATTTTTCTACAGAAATCAAGAAGTAGTGATTGTAGGAGCAGGTGATTCGGCTTGTGAAGAGGCTCATTATCTATCGAAATTATGTAAAAAAGTAACTATGTTGGTGCGTAGCGAAAAATTTCGTGCTTCGAAAATAATGGAAGAGCGTGTTAAGAAAACTGAAAATATAACAATCTTAATGAATCACGATACTGTTGAGGTTTTGGGAGACGGTCAAGTAGTAACTGGAGTAAAAGCAATAAATAAAACAACAAACGAGACTTTCGAAATTCAATCAACAGGATTTTTTGTAGCGATTGGTCACAAACCAAATACCGATATTTTTAAAGATTTCTTAACTCTTGATAAAACTGGATATATCATCAATATTCCAGGAACTTCTAAAACCAATATTGCTGGAGTTTTTGTTGGTGGTGATGCTGCCGACCACGTTTATCGTCAAGCAATAACTGCCGCAGGAACTGGTTGTATGGCGGCGCTCGATGCTGAACGATATTTGGCTGCTAAATAATAATTTGGCTTAGCATATTTTAATTAATTCATATATAAAATTCCAATTTCAGTTGGAATTTTTTTCGTAATAATATGTTATTTGATTTATTTTAATTAATTCTTATAAATTAAATTAATTGTTTTCAAAAAATATTAACAAATGTAAATAATCCTTAAAAAAGTTGAAATAAAATAGTAATAAAAAACAGAGAACCGCAGCATTGTCGTATTTGAGTTTTATGATTCAAAATATTTAAAATCCTGATTTACCGGAGGCTTATTTAGCATTAATATTTATGTTGAATAAAATGTTAATATTAATGTAGTTAAATAAAAAATCAATGCTAGTTTTGAAATTATATTTTAATAATTGCTTTTGATAACCAATAGTTTTCTGAAATTAATTCCGAAGAAATTTCAATATTTTTACTATTCAAAAAAATTTGATTTTCTAAGACCTCGAAAGATTTAAAATCCAAAAACGCTCCCAAACCAAGTGCTTTAGAAACCGATTCTTTTCGAGTCCAAAATTTATAAAAAATCATATTTGGATTATCAGAATTATTAATAATTGAAAATTCATTTTCAGAAAAATAATCTTCGAAATCTAAAAAATTTATTGGTTTAATTTCTTCTAAATCAATACCAATGTAACCACTTCTTATAAAACATAAAACTACATTATTGTTCGAATACGTAAGACTAAAATCAAATTCTAAGTCTATAAATGGTTTGCCTTTAGAATTATATTGAATTTCGTTTAAACTTAAATTATTATCAGAAAATACTTTCGCTAACAATTCTAAACCTTCTAAACGCTGTTGTTTTTTTTGAAAAGAATTATATTTTAATATTTTATCTTGAAAATGAATTGGCAATAATGATATTTTAAAATCAATTGTGGCTTTACTCATTTCTGGATAATTAATTTTTGAATAAATTAACGTCATAACTTAAAGTTTAGACAAAATTAATACTTTCAATTAAACCATATAACTATATTTGGTCAATATATTACAAATCTATTTCATGAGTGAATTGAGCATTGTTGCTGGAGCAAATCGACCTGAATTTATAAAAGAAGAAACCTTAATTAGTATTTTTGATACAACTGTCAAAAATTTCCCCAATAAAATTGCACTTTATTTTAATGATGAACAAATAACCTATCAAGAATTAGACAATTGTATAACGGCATTTGCTTTTGAATTGCAATCAAAAGGATTAAAAAGTGGCGAAACTTGCTTGGTTTGGTGGCAACGAGGCATGGAACTTCACGTTGCAATTTTGGCAATTTTGAAATGTGGTGCTTGTTATGTTCCATTAGATTTTGAAATGCCCGAAGACCGTGTGTTGGCGGTAATGAATGATATTAAATCGGATTTTATTATCACATCTAACGAATTTAATCATTCCAAAACTGTTGTAAATAAAATTTCATTTGATAGAGAAAATATATCAAAATTTATTCCAGTTGCTTTAAATCCAGACAATTATGCTTATGTTTTATTTACTTCGGGAAGTACAGGAAAACCAAAAGGAATTCCGATAACCAACAGGAATATTTGTCATTTAATACGCTCTGAGAATTCTGTTTTGAATGTTAATAATACCGATAAAGTCTATCAAGGTTTTTCGGTTTCGTTCGACATGTGGTGCGAAGAAACTTGGATAAGTTACTTGGTTGGTGCTTCGCTCTGGATTGCCGACACTGTAACATCAAAATCTATCGACGAATTGAGTACCATTTTACTCGAAAACGAAATTACGGTTTTGCACGCTGTACCCAGTCTTTTGGCTGTTATGGATTTTGTAGATATTCCCAAATTACGAATTATTAACGCTGGTGGCGAAGCCTGCACACAACAAGTTGTAAATAAATGGGCTGTTGACGGTCGTGATTTTTATAATTCGTATGGACCAACGGAAACAACCGTTAGTGCAACGTTTGCTTTACTCAAAAAAGGAGACGAAATTACGATTGGAAAGCCAATACCAAATTATGGTCTGAGCGTTGTTGACGAGCAAATGAACTCAGTTGCAGTTGGCGAAACTGGCGAATTGATAGTTTCTGGAATTGGCGTGAGCAACGGTTATTTGAATTTAGAAACATTAACCAAAGAAAAATTTCTTCCTAAAAACGAATCCTTAAAAGATTTGCCTGGAACAATGATTTATAGAACTGGTGATGCAACTTTTATGGATTCTGACAAAAATATTCATTTTGTAGGTCGTATTGATAGTCAAGTAAAACTGAGAGGTTTTAGAATAGAATTGGGCGAAATAGAAACTTTATTGAACGAGCAAAATGGTATTTTGCAAGCCGCAGTTGCACTAAAAACAGATTCGAATGAACAAGAACAATTGACGGGTTATGTAGTTGTAAAAAAAGATTTTGTTTTTGATGAAGCCTTTCTAAAAGCACAATTGTTATTGAAATTGCCAACTTATATGATTCCGTTGACTATTTTAAAATTGGACGAATTACCAAGATTATCTAGCGGAAAAATTGATAGAAAAAAATTGCCTATACCAGATAATTATTTAAGTAATGCATTGAATGAATCTATTTTAGAAGAATCAGATAATCTTGCTGAAAAAACATTAAAAATTCTAAAAAATATTTTTGTTAATGAAAAAATTTCAATCGAGAATGATTTTTTTACAGATTTAGGCGGACATTCTTTATTGGCGGCATCTTTTGTAAGCAAAATGCGATCCGAAGCAAAAGTGAGCCAAGCCTCATTGAAAGATATTTATCAGTTTAGACCCATTTCTGCACTGATAAAAAAATGGGAAACTGCAAAAAAACAACCAGAAAATAAAGATAATTCATTTCATAAAGGATCTAAATCTAGTTATTACGTCTGTTGGTTGGCACAAAGTTTTTCATTAATTTTAATCTACGGATTACTAGCCACCGAAATATTTGTGCCCTATTTGGCATATTATTTCACACTTTTAGAAAAAGAGAATCACATTATTGCAGCAATTAGTGCTTTGTTAATGTTTTGCATAATTCCACCCATTTTTATCGGATTAGGCATTTTGGTAAAATGGATTGTTATCGGAAAATATAAAGAAGGCAGTTACCCACTTTGGGGCAGTTATTATTTCAGATGGTGGTTTGTAACTACTTTTCAAAAAATTGTGCCTACTCAGTTTATGAATGGCACACCACTTTATGCAGATTATTTAAGGCTTTTGGGGGTAAAAATTGCACCCGATGCACAATTGAGTTCGTTTTCTATTGGTGCAGAAGATTTGGTAACTATTGGTCTCGATGCAAGCATTAGCACTAATGCAGTATTAGATAATGCTGTAATTATTAATGGACAATTTATACTTTCCAGTATTTCTATAGGCAATCACGGATATATAGGAAGTAGTGCAATTGTTGAAGGAAATTCTAAAATTGAAGATTGGGGCGAATTACAAGATTTGAGTCTTCTAGAATCTGGGAAAACAATTGGTATTGGCGAAATCTGGAAAGGAAGCCCGTCTAGATTAATTGCAACTCGTCCAGAAAATGAATTTATTCAACCTTTGGAAGTTTCAAAACACACTAGATTCAAATACAAATTAATTTATAGTTTTTTATTGTTAATTTTTCCAGTTTTTATATTAATACCACTCATTCCAACTATAATTGCGATAACAGAACTGGATAATGTTGCTGGATATTTCGAGTTTTATTATCTATGGGTTACCCCGATTTTAAGTTTGATTTATATCATAATTTTTGCGTTATTAAATATTTTTTTATGTAAAATATTACAAAAAAACTTACAACCAGGCGAATATAGAGTTTATAGTTTATTTTATGTAAAAAAATGGGTTGTAGATCAGTTGAATTCACTTTCGTTGATAGTTTTGCATCCAATGTATGCAACGGTTTTTATTTCGAGATATTTTCGTGCTTTGGGAGCAAAAATCGGAAAAAATACCGAAATATCTACAGCAAGTAACGTTACACACCCATTGCTTGAAATTGGAAACAAATCGTTTATTGCCGATGCGGTAACACTTGGCGAATCTGATGTTCGTGGACAACGCTTTTTTCTAGAAAAAACAATCATTCAGGACAACAGTTTTGTTGGGAATAGCGCCTTGGTTCCGCAGGGTTATCATCTGTCTAGCAATATGTTAATTGGTGTTTTGAGTATTCCGCCAACGCAAGATCAACAAGAAAAAGAAGGTTTCAAAGATTGGTTTGGTTCTCCAGCAATTGGCATTCCAAAACGACAAACAAGTGAATCGTTTGATATTACAAAAACATTTTTGCCTTCCAAAAAAACTTATTATTCGAGAGCATTTATCGAATTTATAAGAATTATTTTGCCACAAACTGTGATTTTAATTACCAGTATTTATTTTATTGCTTATGCTAGTGAACTTTTATACAACGAATCTTTGGAATTAATTTTATTGCAACTCCCATTTTATTATTTGTTTTATATTGGTATTCCTGTATTAATAATTCCACTGTTAATGAAATGGGTTTTGATAGGTAAATACAAAGAAAGTAACCATCCAATGTGGAGTTTACGAGTTTGGTTAAGCGAAATGATAACATCAACTTATGAGGCTTTGAGTATTCCGTTTTTACTTGAATATTTAAAAGGAACGCCTTGGTTGCCCATTGTTTTAAGATTATTTGGAGTGAAAATTGGCAAACAGGTTTTTTTGAACACCGCCGATTTTACCGAATTCGATATGGTTTCTATTGGCGATGATTGTGCTTTTAATGAAGATTGTGGTGCACAAACCCATTTGTTTGAAGATAGGGTAATGAAAATTGGCAAAGTAAATGTCGGAAATCGAGTAACTGTTGGCAGCCGAAGTATAATTTTGTACAACACAACAGTTGGCGATGACGTAACAATTGGCGGACTATCATTGATAATGAAAGGCGAAACTCTAGACAAAAACACCAATTGGATGGGAAGTCCAGTAAGTAATAATTAACTACAAAATCTTTTCTAATTTCAAATATCCAATATTTAATTTGTCTTCGGTAAGTTTGGAAGTCGATTTTGTAATCACCAATTCAAAATTTTCTTTCAAATCTAGTTCCAGAATTTCTTTTACATTATATATGTCGTCAACATCAATACCAAATTTGTCGTCAATATGTGATGTAGCTTTTTTAAAACCACAATGTTTGTAAAAACTTGTTTCTTTAGATTTTTTGGTCGCCTCTCCAATTGTTTTAGCCACCGAAAGTATTTTATAGTGAAATTCTTCGAATTCATTCTCTTTATATCCACCAAGATTAATAAAAAAAAGTTGGTTTTCTGATTCTGAATTATTTATTTTTTGGATAACCTCAATAGAGTAACCGTCAACTGAAGTAACTTCGCGCCAAACATCAATATGAATTTGTCCTTTGGCTTCAGGCCAAAAGGCTTTTATGTCTGGAATTAAACTCTTCAATGACTTTGCAATTCCAAAAAAGATATCGTGTTGCTCTGTAAACCTTCCTTTTGGTCGGCAGCCGAGCATTATCATAAATAATTTCATAATTTTATTTTAAATATTTTTTATAACTTCATCGTAATCAGAAAAAAACAATTCGAATTGAGACATTTTTTCATAGAAAAACTGATAAATCACTCCCCAATCGTTTCGATTACTTACTGTAATTTGATTTTTTTCGACCCAAATTCTACTAATTGTTTTTCCGTTTTCGAGTGTATATTTTTTTTCAAAAACTAAATTTTTAATAAATTCTGTTTCCAAAATTGTCTTTAAAGATTCGAGTTTTTCGAAATAAGTAAGTCGTTTTTCGTCATTTCGAGTTTCGATATCAATCGAAACTTGTGCTTTTTTATTATCAACATAAAATTTAAACGAAAAATCTTTTATTTTTGTATCGTATAAAATCCATTTCCGGGGATATTTTTCGGCGAAAGCAATCCAAAATTCTTGTTTTAGTCGCTGATTTTCTTGTTTGGAATACATTATTGTTGTTAAAATAAAAATTAATTTATGCAAAAATAACCTTTTGATTATGGATTTTCAAGATTTTATGACTCATATTCCAAAAATTAAACAACAAAAACTTCTTGGAGAATTGGCACATCAAATTATGTCTCCGCCCGAACGAACTGATTTGGTCAAAAACATTAATTTTAGTACTATAAATCCAAAAAAAGCCGCAGTTATGATGCTTTTTTACCCAAAAGAAAACAAAACTCATTTAGTTTTAATTATTCGAAATTCCTATAAAGGTGTGCATTCAGCTCAAATTGCTTTTCCTGGTGGAAAAGTAGAAACGTCAGATTTTAATTTTCAGGAAACTGCTTTGCGAGAAACAGAGGAAGAAGTTGGAGTTTTGAGAGATAAAATTAGTGTTATTCGTGCTTTTACAGAAATTTATATTCCTCCGAGTAATTTTATGGTATATCCATTTTTAGGGTTTTCAGAAGAAGAGTTAGTTTTTTTGCCTGATCCCGAAGAAGTTGCAGGAATAATTGAGTTGCCGTTAACAGATTTTTTAAACGAAAATTTTGTAGTTAATCATCTCATGTCAACATCTTATTCTGTTGATATTCAAGTTCCAGCATTCAAAATTAAAGAACATCTGGTTTGGGGTGCAACTGCAATGATGCTAAGTGAATTAAAAGAAACATTAAAGAAGGTCTTGTAAATGTTTAGTTTTTTGTAATATTGTCTTTCAAAACAAAACAAATTATGGGATTATTTAAGCGAAATCCTTTTGGTCATATCCTTTTTATAAAAAAATGGTTAATTCGAATTTTTGGAGCCTTGACGCACAAACGCTATCATGGTTTTAACGAATTACAAATTGATGGTTCCGAGATTATCAAAACATTGCCCGACAAAAATGTACTTTTTATATCAAATCATCAAACCTATTTTGCTGATGTAGTTGCAATGTTTCACGTTTTTAATGCAAGTTTGAGTGGTAGAGATGATAACATAAAAAATATTGGTTATTTGTGGAATCCTAAAATGAATATATACTATGTTGCTGCAAAAGAAACCATGACATCTGGAATTTTTCCAAGGATTTTGGCCTATGTTGGGGCAATAACAGTCGAAAGAACTTGGCGAGCAAAAGGAAAAGATGTCGATGAAAAGAAACCAATTAATCCAAATGATACCGAAAATATTAGAATAGCACTCGACGATGGTTGGGTAATTACGTTTCCTCAAGGTACAACCAAGTCTTTTAAACCCGTTAGAAAAGGCACGGCACACATCATTAAGCAACACCGACCAATTGTAGTTCCGGTTGTTATTGATGGATTTCGAAGGTCGTTTGACAAAAAAGGATTACATCTCAAAAAGAAAGGGATTTTGCAATCATTCATCATTAAAGAGCCTCTAAAAATAGATTACGATAACGATACTATTGAAGAAATTGTTGAAAAAGTAGAATATGCAATTGAGCAACATGCATCATTTTTAAAAGTGATTCCAGCCGAAGAAATTGAAGCACAAGAAGAATTAAATCGTTTGAGACAATGGGAATATTGAGACTAATTTTTAAAAGTTATAAATTTTAAAAATTCTTAAAAAATCCCAAAATATATCAGATTTTGGGATTTTTACTTTTAATTAAATTTGAGGATTATATATTTCCTTCCTCGTTTTCTTTATCCAAATATTCCTGTACAATGTTTATGGCATTGGTTACAACATCACTTAACGCAGTGATGAAACTACCATCTTCAGCATTATCTATAGCGTGTTTTATGGCTTCTATTTCTTTAGATATAATTTCGTGAGTAACTGGCTTACCACATTCCGCAACGCCTTCAAGAATCAAAGCAATAATTTCTTCTTCGGTTCGACCTCGTAGATATTTTTCTTGACGAATAATAATATGGTCAAACATTTTACCTGCCAAACGTCCACATTCTTTAATGTCTTCGTCTCGACGATCTCCAACTCCAGCAATAATTCCTATTTTTTTGACGGCATCGACACTCTCCAAATATCCTTCGACTGCTCGATATCCCGCAGGATTGTGAGCAAAATCGATAAGAACTTTAAATTTTTTGAATTCAAAAATATTCATTCTTCCAGGAGTTTGCGCTACACTTGGGATAAATGTTTGCAAGGACAAACTAATATCTTCGGTTTTAAAACCATACAAATAACTTGCCAAGGTTGCGGCAAGTACGTTTGCAATCATGAATTTTGCTTTTCCGCCCAATGTCAACGGCACGTGAGTGGCACGCTCGACACGAATTTTCCACTCTCCTTTTTTAATAGTTATATATCCGTTTTCGTAAACAGCAACGGTTTTGCCTTCTTTACACAATTTTTGAATTAATGGATTGTTTTCGTCTAACGAGAAATAAGCAATATTACAACTCAATTCATTAGCAATTTTCACACAATATTCGTCTTCGGCATTCAATATTGCCCAGCCGTCTTTTTTGACACTTTTTACAACAGTGGCTTTTACACGAGCCAAATCTTCTAGCGTATTAATATCGTTCAAGCCCAAATGGTCTTCTTGAATATTGGTTATAATAGCAATATCGCAACGGCTGAATCCCAAACCAGAACGTAAAATTCCGCCACGAGCGGTTTCTAGAATAGCAAATTCCACTGTTGGATCTTTCAAGATATATTCCGCCGAAACTGGTCCAGTTGTATCGCCTTTTTCCATCATATGGTTTTGTACATAAATCCCATCCGATGTTGTAAAACCAACTTTATAACCATTATTCTTAACAATATGCGCTAATAATCGTGTGGTTGTTGTTTTTCCGTTGGTTCCTGTTACGGCAATAATCGGAATTCGACTTGGTTTTCCTGGAGGATAAAGCATGTCGATAACTGGTGCCGCAACGTTTCTTGGCAAACCTTCCGATGGTGCCAAGTGCATACGGAAACCTGGAGCAGCGTTGACCTCGAGAATGCAACCACCATTTTCTTTTAGAGGTTGTGTGAGATTTTCTGCCATAATATCAACCCCACAAATATCTAATCCAATTACACGTGAAATGCGTTCGCAAAGGAAAATGTTTTCTGGGTGCATCATGTCTGTAACATCTACAGATGTTCCTCCGGTACTTAAATTTGCAGTAGATTTTAGGTAAACAATTTCGTCTTGTTTAGGAATTGTATCTACGGTATAATTTAATTTATCTAATAAATCTTCGGTATCGCGATCAATTTCGATTTCGGTTAGCACATTTTCGTGCCCGTAACCGCGTCGTGGATCCTTATTTACTTCGGTAATTAATTCTTGAATGTTGTGTTTTCCGTTTCCGATTACATGCGCTGGAACTCTTTTTGCGGCAGCAACCAATTTATTGTCTATAATAAGGACACGAAAATCGAAACCTGTTATAAATTTTTCGACAATAATCCGGTGGCTGTATTTTTTGGCATATTCTAATCCTGCTTTTGCATCTTCCCACGTTTTTACGTTTATAGATGCGCCTTTTCCATGATTTCCGTCCAATGGTTTTAGAACAATTGGATAGCCAATTTTTTTAACAACTTCCTCAAGATCTTCTTCATCAACGCAAATTCCACCGTTTGCAACGGGAATACTTGCTGCGTCTAACATTTTTTTGGTTTGCTCTTTATTACATGCAATATCTACGGCAATACTACTGGTTTTGCAAGTTATA
>JAYUFL010000230.1:0-7792 GCA_043738745.1 Bacteroidota bacterium | reverse complement strand
ATTTTTTCGATTACGGAAACGCATTTTTACTCGAAGCCTCAAGGGCAAATGCCGATATAATGGCAGAAAACAAAATCGATTTCAAATATTCAAGTTACGTTCAAGATATTATGGGACCCATGTGTTTCGATTATGGTTTTGGACCTTTCCGTTGGGTTTGTGCCTCAGGAAAACCAGAGGATTTAGCCAAAACTGACCAAATTGCTTGCGATGTTCTAGAACAAATGATGCAAACTTCTCCGCCAGAAATCCAGCAACAAATGGCAGATAATATTCAATGGATAAAAGGTGCTTCAGCAAACAAATTGGTCGTTGGCTCACAAGCCCGAATTCTTTATGCCGATGCCGAAGGTCGTGTAAAAATTGCGGAAGCCTTCAACCAAGCCATAAAAAATAAGGAAATCGAAACCATAATTCTAGGTCGAGACCACCACGATGTTTCAGGCACAGATTCGCCTTATCGTGAGACTTCAAACATTTATGACGGTTCCCGTTTCACTGCCGATATGGCGATTCAAAACGTTATTGGAGATAGTTTTCGTGGTGCCACTTGGGTTTCGATACACAATGGCGGCGGCGTGGGTTGGGGCGAAGTCATCAATGGTGGATTCGGAATGGTTCTCGATGGTTCTAGTGATGCTTCACGCAGGTTAAAATCAATGCTTTTTTGGGATGCTAACAATGGAATTTCACGAAGAAATTGGGCTCGAAATGAAGGTGCAATTTTCGCCATAAAACGTGCTATGGAAACTGAACCACTTTTGAAAGTTACGATTCCAAATTTGGTTAATGACAGTTTGATGACTAATTTTTAACAAAATCTTATTTTAATTGGTACAGATTTTGATTAATTTTATTGATTATTAACTTTTTATGGAAATGATTATGAAAACTATAAAATTCTTACCCCTACTCCTACTCTTTTTTCTTGCATCTTGCGACGCTGTTAGTATCAATTCTGATTACGATAAAAAAGTAGATTTCTCTAAATACAAAACCTATGCGTTTTACAAAACTGGAATCGATAAAGTCGAGATCTCTGATTTAGATAAAAAAAGAATTTTAGCATCGATTGACGAACAAATGACATTGAAAGGTTTTTCGAAAAGTGAAACACCCGATTTGCTAATCAATATAAATACCAAAGCAGAGAAAAATATAAGTGTTAACCAGTTTAATGGTGGTTTTGGGTATGGATATGGGTTTGGTTTCAGTCCCTATTTCGGAATAAATTCTGGATATTCCTCAAACATAGAAGGCACTTTAACCATTGATTTAATCGACGCTACAAAAAAAGAATTGATTTGGCAAGGCGAAGGAGTTGGTAATTTAACTAAAAATACCAATAAAAAAGACGAAAACATAAAAGGGTTTGTATCAAGAATACTAACGCAATATCCTCCAGTTCAAAAAAAATAACTACACTACAAAAAAAACAAGAACAATTAATTGTTCTTGTTTTTTTATGCCTTTTTGTAAAATCTTATATAAATAGTTTCCAATGATAAAAAAATACTTTCAAAAAATCATACTCTTTATTTTAATAATTACACTGTCAGCTTGTGGTTCAACAAACATAATGTCATTAAACGTAACTGAGCCTGCTCCGATAAGACTTTCTAAAAATATTACAAAAATTGGAATTATTGATAGGTCTTTACCTAATGAAGATAATAAAAAAATTGACGAAATAGATAAAATTTTATCACTTGAAGGAAAAAATTTAGATAAAGATGGAGCACATCAAAATGTAATAGGATTATATGATGAACTTCAAAAAAACAATCTTTTTTCAGGAGTGAAAATAATTGAAAATCCTATAATTAAAAATCCAGGAATGGGAATAATTCCATCTCCTTTATCATGGGAAAAAATTCAAGAGATAGCTGCAATTAATAATGTGAATTGTGTTTTCGAATTATCGTTTTTCGATACAGATACTTCTATAAATTACACCATAGTTCCTATACAAATAGAGGCTCCTTTTGGACTAAAAATACCTGCGTTGGAACATCATGCAAAAGTAAACACTTCTGTAAAAAGTGGTTGGAGAATTTATGATTTAACAAACAAAATTATTGTTGATGAATTTTCTACAAATAACAATTTAACTTCTAACGGAGTTGGAATAAATCCTCTAAAGGCTTTTGAAGCAATTTTGAATCGAAAAGAAGCCGTTTTAACTATGTGTAATAACGATGGGCATGAATATGCACTAAGACTTTTACCTTTCAGGATTAGAGTTTCTAGAGAATATTTCGTTAGCGGAAATGAAAATTTCATAACAGCAAGACGAAGAGCTCAAACAGGAAATTGGGATGGAGCAGCAGAACTTTGGAACATAGATACAGGAAATCATAACAATAAAATTGCAGGAAGAGCTTGTTATAACATGGCGATTATTAATGAAATAAATGGAAACTTAGACTCCGCTATAGATTGGGCTTCTAAATCTTACTCCGATTACAATAATAAATTAGCGCTGCATTATCTAAATATTTTAAAACAAAGAAAAGTAAAAAACTTATTATTAATACAAACTCAATAATCCAATAACTCCAAAATCTTAACCCGAACCTTATCCACATTTGGAATCATAGTTTGTTCTAAAATTGTGTTCAAAGGAATGGCTGGCATATTCTCAGACCCAATAACCATTACTGGCGCATCGAGATTTCGGAAACATTTTTCTTGAATCAATCCTGCCAAACTTCTTGCAAACGAATTATTGGTTGGTTCTTCGGTTACAATTAGGCATTTTTTGGTTTTTCGAACAGATTTAAAAATGGCTTCTTCGTCAAGCGGATACAAAGTCCGTAAATCGATAATTTCGACTTGATTTTTGATATTTGCGGAAGCATTCAAAGCCCAATGAACCCCCATTCCGTATGTAATAATCGAAATAGTTTCATCGGTTTCTTGCTCCCAAATTTCTTGAACGCTATTTGCTTTTCCAAATGGTAAAATATAATCTTCGCTTGGTTCGTTGACTCTTGCTGCATCTGTGCCTTTTACTTTGCTCCAATACAAGCCTTTATGTTCCAAAATCACCACTGGATTTGGGTCGTAATACGCTGCTTTCATCAAACCTTTCAAATCAGCACCATTGCTCGGATAAGCGATTTTTATTCCGCGAATATTTGTCAAAACACTCTCAACAGACGACGAATGATAGGGTCCACCGCTTCCATAAGCGCCAATCGGAACACGCAAAATCATGCTCACAGGCCATTTTCCATTCGATAAATAGCACGAACGACTGACTTCAGTAAATAACTGGTTCAAGCCAGGCCAAATATAATCGGCAAATTGTACCTCGACAATTGGTTTTAAACCAACAGCCGACATTCCTACAGTAGATCCTACAATAAATGCTTCTTGAATTGGCGTATTGAAAACCCGTTCATTTCCAAATTTTTGTGCCAAAGTTGCGGCTTCACGAAAAACGCCACCAAGCCTTGCTCCAACATCTTGACCATATAGCAAACATTCTGGATGTTTTCGCATTAATTCTTCGACTGCAAAAAGTGCACAATCGACCATTACCACTTTTTCGTCTCGTTGTGGGTTTCGCTCGCCTACTTCTTCTGTGATTGGTGTTGGAGCAAAATCGTGTGTAAATAAATCTTCTGGTTTTGGATCTTCTGCTAATTGTGCTCGATCAAAATCGGCTTGCACTTTTGCAATTGCATTTCTTTCTATTTCATTAATTTCAGTTTGAGAAATTCCAGCATCCAACAATTGTTGAATTAAAACTGGGTACGGATCACGAGATTTTGCTTCGTCTAAATCATCACGATACCATTCCATTCGAACGCCAGAAGTATGATGATTTAACAAAGGAACTTTTGCGTGAACCAAAAAAGGTCGTCGCTCTTCGCGAATGGTTTTTATGACTTTTTGAATTGACAAATAACATTCTTCAAAATTGGCTCCATCGATTGTAATTGCTTCTAAACCATGAAAACCTTTGGCATATTCAAAGGCATTTTGAGCACGAGTTTCAGCAGCATTTGCCGAAATATCCCAACCGTTATCTTGCACCAAATATAATATCGGCAATTGTTTCAAGGCTGCCATTTGGAATGCTTCTGCAATTTCGCCTTCGGTTACTGATGCATCTCCGAGAGAACAAACTACAAGCCCATCCCCGACCCTCTCCAAAGGGAAGGGAGATGAGTCAGAATGTAATTTTAAATTAGAATTATTTATAAAATTTTTAGCACTATCACTTTCAGACTCGGCTCCCTCTACTTTGCAGAGGGTTGGGGAGAGGCGTAACCCCATCGCGGCTCCAGTTGCAGGTATTGCTTGCATTCCAGTTGCAGAGGATTGATGCGGAATTTTTGGTTTATCGGCATCTTTCAAACTTGGATGACAATAATAGGTTCGTCCGCCCGAAAAAGGATCGTCTTTTTTAGCCATTAATTGCAACATCAAATCGTATGGTTGCATTCCTATTCCGAGTAACATGGCGTCATCACGATAATATGGAAAAGCATAATCTTGAGGTAATAATTGCATGGCTACTGCAATTTGAATCGCCTCGTGTCCTCGCGAAGTGGCATGTACGTATTTGGAAACTATTTTGAAATTATCTTCGTACAAATCGGTCATTGCTTTAGCAGTTGCCATTGTAGTGAAGGCGCTTTCTAGTATTTTTTTATCTAACATAGTTGTAATATTAAACCTGACAAGTTTGAATCGTTATTTTGCTTCTACAATCCAACCAAATTCATCTTTGATATCTTGAACTTTAATCGCATTTAAAGTATCATTAATCATTACAGAAACTGGATTTTCTTCTGGGAATTTAATAGATAAATCGTTGTTCCCAATTTCATCTACCATGGCAATTCCAACTGCTGTTCCTGTTCCGAATGCTTCTTCTAAAGTTCCGTTTTTTGATGCTTCGATAATTTCTGTAATCGTGATTGGTCTTTCGGTTACCTCAAAACCTTTGTCACGCAATAAATCGATTACGCTCATTCTGGTTATTCCAGATAAAATAGATCCCGTAAGACTTGGTGTAATGAATTTTCCATCGATTTTGAAGAAAATATTCATTGTTCCAACTTCTTGAATATATTCGAAATCCTGAGCATCGAGCCATAAAACTTGGTCAAAACCTTTGGCTTTTGCATATTCTGTTGGACGAATTGCTGCAGCATAATTTCCGGCGGCTTTTGCTTCACCAGTTCCACCATTTACAGCACGAACGTATTTTTTTTCTGCGTATAATTTAATTTTTCTATTAAAAAACGGTCCAGCTGGAGATGCCATCACGATGAATTTAAAACTTGTTGCTGCTCTCATTCCAATAAATGCTTCGTCCGCATACATAAATGGTCGCAAATATAACGCACTTCCAGTAGAAGTTGGAATCCAATTTTTCTCTAAAGCCGTGAATTTTTTTAAGGCTTCTACAAATAAATCCTCAGGAAATAAAGGCATTCCCATTCTGTCGGCACTAAAATTCATTCGTTTTGCATTTTCATTTGGACGAAATAATAATGGCGTTCCGTCTTTTCCCAAAGTTGCTTTCATTCCCTCGAAAATCGCTTGTCCGTAATGCAACGCCATCGCTGCTGGATGCGTTGGGATTAATGCTAAAGGTTCGATTCTTGGATTTTGCCATTCGCCATTTTCATAATCGCAAATAAACATGTGATCGGTAAAATTGATTCCCATTGTAACATTATTCAAATCGACTTGCTTAGTTTTGGGATGCTCGACTTTACTTATTTTTATAGAATGTATCATTACTTTTATATAATTTTATACTGTTGTATTAATTTCAAATTGCTCCAAATAATCCCCGATTTTTCTTAAGAAAGAACCTCCTAAAAACCCATCAACAACTCGATGATCGAAGGAAAGTGAAAGATACATCATACTTCTAATAGCAATCTCATCGCCTTTAAATGTTGTGATAACTTCTGGTCGCTTTTTTATGATTCCAAGTGCTAAAATGGCAACTTCTGGCTGATTGATGATTGGTGTTCCCATTAAACTTCCGAAAGTTCCAACATTTGAAATCGTAAACGTACTTCCTTGAACTTCTTCGGGTTTTAATTTATTATTTCTAGAACAATCTGCTAAATTATTAACGTCTTTCGCTAACTCAGACAATGATTTTTCGTTAGCATTTTTCACAACTGGAACGATTAAATTTCCGTTTGGTAATGCTGTTGCCATTCCGATATTGATGTCTTTATGAACAATGATTTTCTTGCCATCAACAGAAACATTTATCATCGGAAAATCTACAATTGCTTTTGCAACAGCATCTACAAATAATGGCGTGAATGTTAGTTTTTCGTTGTGTTTCTGTTGAAATTTTTCTTTATTTTCGTTTCTCCAATTTACCAAATTAGTAACATCAACTTCGATGTAAGATGTTACGTGAGGCGATGTTTGCTTGGAATAAACCATGTGATCGGCAATCATTCCTCGCATTCTATCCATTTCTACAATGCGGTCTTTTCCTTCTACAAAATTGATTTTTGGTATTGGATAAGTAGATATTGGTTGATGGTTGATGGTTGATGGTTTACTCTGAATTGGATATTTTCTGCTTTTTAAATAATTAAAAACGTCGCTTTTTTGTAATCTACTTTCGGCTCCAGAACCTTGAATAGTTTGTAATTCTTCTATTGAAATGTTTTCTTTTTGGGCAATTGAGATTATTAGAGGCGAAATAAATGCATCCCCTCCCGACCTCCCCGAAAGGGAGGAGAAGTTTGACGAATTAGTCTTGAGTTTTGAATTATTATTATTACTTTGAGGTATATCGACTGCGCTCGATGAGACAACAGCATTATCTGCATTACTACTTTTATTTACCAAAACTGGACTCCCTCCCTTTGGGAGGGCTGGGGTGGGATTTATCAACGCCAAAACTTCTCCAACACCAACTACATCGTCTTTTTGAAAACGAATTTCTGTAATAACACCAGAAACTGGCGATGGCACTTCGCTATCAACTTTATCTGTGGCGATTTCCAAAATAATTTCTTCGGCATTGACAAACTCGCCGACGTTTTTCAGCCAATTAATGATGGTTGCCTCCGATATGCTTTCGCCCATTTTGGGCATTTTGAATTCTGTTATCATTTTTTTGAGATTAAAGAGAATAGAGTATAGAAAATAGACTTTTGAAACGGTCAATATTCTTTTCTCTATTTTCTATTTTCTTTTAATTTAAACTCTTCTAATGTATTATAAAACGCTTCTTGCGTTGGTCTGTTTTCTGGAATTTCTCGCAATGGCTGAACTTCTTTCAAACTTTCGAAACACTCGCTTGGTAATTTTTGATACAATGCTGTTCCTTTTGTTTTCCAATCAATCATTTCATCGGAAACCTCTTTTATTATTGTTGCTGGATTTCCAACTATCATTTTTCTATTCGGAATTTGCATTCCTGCTTTTATGAAACTCAATGCACCAACAATGCATTCATCCCCAAGATTAACATCATCCATAATTACAGCGTTCATTCCGACAAGACAATTGGCTCCAATATTTGCTCCGTGAATAATCGCTCCGTGACCAATGTGTGCGCCTTTTTTGAGAGTCAATGACTTTCCTGGGAACATATGAATCGTACAATTTTCTTGTACGTTGCAACCGTCTTCTATAATAATTCCTCCCCAATCGCCACGAATTGCTGCGCCTGGACCAACATAAACATTTTTTCCAATAATTACATTTCCAGTTACCGCGGCTTGCGGATGGATGAAACTACTTTCGTGTATTACTGGGATGAACCCTTTGAATTCGTATATCATAT
>JAYUFL010000229.1:0-7799 GCA_043738745.1 Bacteroidota bacterium | reverse complement strand
GCAAACTTTAAAGTTGGTTTTGTACTTGGAAGTCTGGTCTTCAATCGATACATTTGGCTTACCTAATCCCCAACTGACGCCAAGCCACGAGACGTTGTAAGAGATTTTACTCGATAAATTTTCTAAATATTTGCAAATAGTTAGAAAAAAGAGGTAAGATTTCTAAAAAGGGTCAGTTTTCATCCCTGCAGCGTGC
Source organism: Bacteroidota bacterium (assembly GCA_043738745.1). Lineage (GTDB taxonomy): Bacteria > Bacteroidota > Bacteroidia > Flavobacteriales > Flavobacteriaceae > Flavobacterium. Next base: position 7,603 of record JAYUFL010000229.1, on the reverse strand, counting down.
CAATTGAAACAAATCAAAATAATTGAAATTTAAATGAAACAAAAAACATTACAAATCACAAAAACAGTACTATTTTTCTTAATTATCGCTTTATCGAGTTGCGAAAAAAACGAACCAGTAGGCGAGTCAGCCACAGCACAAATAGCAAGTATTCCAATGGCTAAAACTTGGTTCGAAGAGTTTAAATCCAAAGAAAAATTTAACCTATTATTCCAAAATTTAGTTTACCATTGGGATAAAGCCTCGGTTTCAATATTAACAGATGGCTCAAAAGCAATAATTGTTCCAATTACTGAACCCAATCAATCGGTAGCCTATAATGGCAAAAAAATACTATATCTTTATCCATTGAAAACAAAACAAGGATTTGACCAAACCTTATTCGAACTTTTGCCATACAATAAATCAATAGAAAAAAAACAAGATGTGATGGATTTAAACACTTTTGATGGTTATATAGTAAATTGGGATTTGGTAAAAGGCTTCGAAAGAGGTTCTAAATTTAGCAATAACAAATCGGTTTCCAACATCACTTTAAAAGTTGTAATTACCGATAAAATACAAGATTATAATCCAATACTTCCCATCACTCAATTAGATGATGTAACTATTCCAGCAGGATGTGGAGGTGGAGGTGGAGGTGAAGGTTATTCGTATTCAATAGGCAGTGGAACAGGATTCTCTGGTGGAACTTCTTCAGGTGGCTATTTGAACGGACCACACACCTCGGGTAGTGGAGGCAACTCAGGCAGTAACACTTCTAATTCGAGTACATCCACACACAATCCTTGCGATAATCTAAAAGTTCAAGTTGCAGACCCAAATTACAAAGCCAAAATAACCGAGTTAAAAACAAAAACAGGCGAAAAAAATGAATATGGATATTCACAAAGTATCGATGGCTCATTTAACATGTTGCATAACGCAACTAATGGAAACAACATGAGTTTTAATATCCAGCCCAACATGATTGGTTTTATGCACACACACCAAGATGCTCATGAATCCACTAAAGTAGATGAAAATGGAGATCCTAAAATTGAAAGCCCTATCCATATGTTTTCTCCTGCCGATGTAAAAAGTTTTTTGCTTTTGTTATTGAATACTCAAGCCAATAACATACCACTAGAGAGTATCTATGGCAACATGATTTCGAGTAGCGGAACTTATGCTTTGCAATTCACAGGCAATATTGACGATGTAAGAACCGACTTCGATTGGGATGGAATAACTATGGAAGCGGCTTATGTAAAAGCAATAGCAGATAATAAAGAAGAATTAGGCTTTCTAAAATTCTTGAGAGATAATATAGGAATAAACGGAATAGAGTTATATAAAATAAAGGACAACGGCAAGACCCAAAACAAAACACTAAATTCGAACAACAAATTACAAACAATAGATTGTTTATAAACTAAAAACAAACCACATGAAAAAATTAATGATACTAGGATTTATAATTCTCGCAACTATATCTTGCAAAGCACAGCAAATAATACCAGTCGAACAACTTAGAGCCTACATGGATGATGCTGATAAATCGATTCCTGACGGAGCATATTTAAAAGATGTCAACCATGTTTTAGATAGATATGTAGGCATTTGGAAAGGAACATACGATGCTAAAAGGTATGAATTCAGAATAGTTAAATTTTTTGATACGGCACACGATAGAGGAATTACAGAAGACAAATTACTTATGCGTTACATCATTACCGATGCCAACGGAACAGAATTAGAAAACACAACGGCATTACCCGATACCAATTCCTTAATTATAAACGGATATTATTTAACGAGAGGATTTTACGTACTCAATTATCATGGGCAAAATTATAAGTGCGGGCAAAAAGGGGAAATTTCCATTTCTACGGGTATAAAAACCAATTATACACAAATGTCTCTTTTTCTATCTCCAGAAATGGAGTGGGAGCCAACTTTATCCGAATGTCCTAATGGAATATCTCCCCAAATCATACCAACAGAACAAATGAGGTTAACAAAACAATAATATTCAAAACCATCCCCAAATTATTGCAATAATTTAGGGATGGTTTTTATAATTTTTAAACTATAAAGTTCATGCTAAAAAACAAAAACCTCTTACAACAGCGGTTTGCAAAAATTGGGGTTTTGGTCTTGACTTTACACATTGTTTTGTACTTTTGTGGTCAGTGATTTACTAAAAGTTTAGGCTAACCAAATCCCCAACTTCTGCAAGCCACGAGACGTTAGCCGTTATGCTGGCGAAACGGATAAAACTTGCTTAATATATTTCATTAACAAATTTTGATTGCCCATAATTCGAGGATTATAATTGAAACGAATAAAATCGGTTAAATTCTTTTCGGTTGCTAATTCCAAATATTGAGAAAGTGAAATTACTTTGACAAAATCAGGTTTATCCATTCTTATTTTATAAGAGCCATTTTCAGAATAAGTTTTTATTCTACATTCAATTTCAATTATTGGCTGAATAATTCCGTCCAAATGAGCGTGTGAAATTTCATTAAAACAACAATCTGCATCAATTGCAAAATATTTATCGAAAACACAAAACTTTTCAATATTTAGTTTTTCATTTTCTTTTAATTCAATTGCTAAAAACTCAATTAATTTATCCGAATTAACTGTTTTTATTTTTACATTTTCTATTTTCATTTTTTCTTTTTTTTACGTGGAATATGAATTGGTTGATTTGCTGGAGCGGAACGATAAAATAAATCGTTTAAATTTTGCGATGGTCGTGATCGATATTCGATTTGCTCTTTTTTATCACGATGGAATTTGTAATCTGCTTTATTCATAAAATAATAATTTAAAAAGTTAGTGTAAAATAAGCACAAACGGCTAACAGCGGTTTGGCGCAATTGGGGTTTTAGGCAAACTTTTAAGTTATTTTTGTACTTGGAAGTTCGGTCTTAAATTTATACATTTGGCTAACCAAATCCCCAACTGACGCCAAGCCACGAGACGTTAGCAGAAACCCAAGAGCGACACGAGACGCAAAAGAAATACTGAAAAAAAAATACAAAAAAAAACAAAAAAAGGTTTTGCTTACGCAAAACCCTTTTTTTGTTTTATTGTTAAATTCAATTTTAAAAATACTATTTTTGCGTATCAACGAAAAGCAAATAATTAATGGAAAATAAATCATCAAACAAAAACTTAAAAAAAGCAAAATCGGCAAAAAATGATGAGTTTTACACTCAACTTTCTGATATTGAAAAAGAAATGCGACATTATAAAGAACATTTTAGAGGAAAAGTTGTTTTTTGCAATTGTGATGATCCAAGAGTTAGCAACTTTTTTCACTACTTTTCATATAATTTCGAAAATTTAGGTTTAAAAAAACTTATTGCAACTTGTTATAAAAATCAAGATATGGATTTGTTCAGCGAAAACAAATCTGAAAAAGCAATTTATTTAGAATATACAGGAGACAAAAACGGAGATAATATTCCTAATCCCGAAGAAATTGGAATTATTCATTTAAAAGGAGATGGAGATTTCAGAAGTCCTGAATGTGTTGAACTTTTAAAAGAAGCAGATATTATTGTAACAAATCCACCTTTTTCATTATTTCGTGAGTATGTTGCACAATTAATGGAATATGATAAAAAATTCATAATTGTTGGGCATCAAAATTCAATTACTTATAAAGAAATTTTTAAATTAATCAAAGAAAATAAAATTTGGTTAGGATATGGATTTAATCGTAATATGGCTCACTTTATAAACAAACATTATGTAGATTACGCTTCGGATACTGACCATAAAGATGGTATGATTAGAGTTTCAGGAATTGTTTGGTTTACAAATATGGAAACTAAAAAACGTCACGAAGATTTGATTTTGTACAAATCATATAATGAAATAGATTATCCAAAATATGAAAATTATGACGCAATAAATGTAGATAAAACAAAAGATATTCCAATGAATTATGATGGTGCTGTTGGAGTTCCAATAACTTTTATTGACAAATACAATCCTGAACAATTTGAAATAATTGGTTTAGGAATTGTTGGTTCAATTGATTTTTCAAGTAGCACTAAAATGGAATTGTTAGATAAAGAAGGAAAACCAACAAATAAATATACTGTAAACGCAAAAGGTACTTTGTATCGTTCCTATAACCCAAAAACAGATAAAGTTCCAGCATTTAAAAATTGTGAAACTGGCGAATTATATTCAAGCATTTACGCTCGAATAATTATAAAAAATAAAAAAGTATGAAAATAGAATTAAAAGAAATTACAATTCGTGAAGTTTCAAATGGATATTTAAACAATAATGAAGAAGGAGTTGTTGGATATGGTGGAAACCTAAACATTCGCCCAAAATACCAACGTGAATTTGTTTACAAAGACAAACAACGTGATTCGGTAATAGAAACAGTCATTAAAAACTTCCCTTTAAATGTTATGTATTGGGTAAAAAACGATGATGAAACCTATGAAGTCCTTGACGGACAACAACGAACAATTAGTATTTGCGAATATGTAACGGGAACATTTTCTTTAAATTCATTATATTTTCATAATCTAACAAATGTAGAAAAGGAACAAATACTTGATTATAAATTGATGGTTTACTTCTGCGAAGGAAACGACAAGGAAAAATTAGATTGGTTCAAAACGATTAATATTGCTGGAGAAAAATTAACAAATCAAGAATTGCGAAACGCAATTTATACAGGAACTTGGTTAACTGATTCAAAAAAATATTTTAGTAAGTCAAACTGTCCAGCCTATAACATAGCAAACGACTATCTTACAGGTTCAGCAATCCGGCAAGACTATTTAGAAACTGCAATAAGTTGGTTTAGCAACGACAATATTGAGGATTATATGGCTAAAAATCAACATAAACCGAATGCAAATGAATTGTGGTTATATTTTACAAGTCTAATAAATTGGATAAAAGTTGTATTTCCAAGATACAGAAAAGAAATGAAAGGCGTTAATTATGGCATTTTGTACAACAAATTTAAAGATGAAGAATTTGATGCTATAAAATTAGAAAGTGAAATCACTAAATTAATGCAAGACGAAGATGTTACAAAAAAATCAGGTATATACGAATATGTTTTAACAAGAAACGAAAAATATTTGAGTATTCGAGCATTTACAGACAAACAAAAACGAGAATCATTTGAACGACAAGACGGAATATGTCCAAAGTGTAATGTGAAATTTGAAATTAACGAAATGGAAGCCGACCATATTACACCTTGGCATCAAGGTGGTAAATCTATTTCAGTAAATTGTCAAATGTTGTGTAAACACGATAACAGAATAAAATCGGGAATATAACAAATCAAATACTTAAATTCATATCATATGGAAGTTGAAAAATTACAAACTTATCAGGAAGTTAACGCTTATATAAAAACTCAAAAAAGAGACCGTCATTTGTTACTCGGCAATGGTTTTAGTATGTCTTACGACCCTAAAATATTTTCATATAATGCTTTGAGTAGTTTCGTGGAAAATTCAAATGATGTATTTCTAAAAAAATTATTTAGTGTTATCAAAACTAAAAATTTTGAGTTGATAATGGACTATTTAGATAATTTTTGCGAAATCGCAAAAGTATTTAGCGAAGACAAAACAATGGTTGATAAAATTCAACAAGCAAACGAAACATTAAAAAGTAGTTTAATTAATGCTGTAAAATCATTACATCCTGAACACGTTTTTAGTGTATCGGAAGAAAAAAGCAAAAAATGTTTTAAATTTTTAGAAGATTATTTGTCTAATAATGGTAATATTTTTTCAACAAACTATGATTTACTTTTATATTGGGTGCTTTTAAGAAATGATTCCAAATTTCATATTGACGGTTTTGGCAGAGAATTAGAAAATCCCAATTTTGTAAAACTTCACGAAGACCCAGAATTTGGAGATTTAATTTGGGGAGTTCACAAAGACAAACAAAATGTACACTACAATCACGGTGCTTTACAACTTTTTGACACAGGCATTGAAATTATAAAAGAAGTCTACGACTCAAATAATTTATTAGATAACATTAGTAAAAGAATGGATAGAAAAGAATATCCAATTTTTGTTACCGCTGGAAACGCAAAAGAAAAATTAAATCATATAATGCACAACAAATATTTATCCACGTGTTTTGAAAATTTATCAAATATTACTGGTTCATTAGTTGTTTTTGGATTTAGTTTTAGCGAAAATGATAATCATATTATTCAAGCAATTAACAAAGCCTCAAACAGAAGTATAAGCGAAGGTAAACTTTGGAGCATATACATTGGAGTTTATTCCGATGAAAGTTTAACTTACCTTAAAAGTATAGAAACGCAATTTGCTTGTAAAGTAAAATACTATAATGCTCGAACCGCAGATATTTGGTAAGCCATAAGAAATAAGTTACACCCTGTTTGCATTTTATCAAAACTATTATTTATTTTTGAAACCTAATAACAATCTAAATATAAACAATATGGCTTCAACCAGCGAAACAGGACACAACAAAAATGTTGCAAATTTTAGTTCAGCATACCAAATTTTAGAAGAAATGGGCGGTTTATACAACCCATCAAACGCAAACCTCAAATTGACAACTCTCGACCCAATCAAAACCGATTTATCGGGAGTTATTACTGTTTTAAATACAAAAAAACCAGTATACAAAAATGCAGTAGCAGATAGAGAAATAGAAATTGCACCACTTGGCAAAATATCAACAAGAGCATTAAATTTCGCCAAATCGTTAGATATAACAGTAACTGACAAAGAAAATTTACAAAGCCAAGCCAAAAAAATTCGTGGCGATGCAAAAGCAAAAGTTGTAAATCCTGACACCGCCGAAGGCGATGCAATATCAACTTCTCAAATGTCTTACGACAGCCGAATTGCAAATTTAGATACATACACAAGTCAATTAGAATCGCACCCAGAATATGTGCCAAACGAAACAGACATACAAATAGTAAGTTTAAGAGCATACCACCAACGCTTAAAAACATTAAGTGCCGAAGTAAACTCAGCAGGAAATGCACTAATCACAGCACGAAAAAACCGAAACGACATATTATATAACAATCCGAAAAACGTAATACAAATAATCAAAGAAATAAAAGCCTACTTAAAATCATTAGGAACAGCAGGCGAACCATACTACAAAGCACTTGTAAAACTAAAATTCAAAGATTTACCAAAATAAAAGCAAAAAATAAAAGTAAAGTGCTACCGCACTTTACTTTTATTCATTGTGTAATTTGTTTTATCAAGCAGTAAAATACTATTATTACATAACCAAATTATAATAACGAGTAGTAAAATACTTTTAAGACATAGTAAAATACTTTTAATGTATGGTAAATTAATTTTAAGGCGTAGTAAATTACTTTTAATAAATAGTAAAATACTTTTAACGAGTGGTAAAATACTATTATTAAAAGGTAAAAAACAAATATTGAATAACAAAAACAAAATAACGAGTAGTAAAAACAACATTACGGATAAATGGGCATCTGCTAACAGCGGTTTGGCGCAATTGGGGTTTTAGGCAAACTTTAAAGTTGGTTTTGTACTTGGAAGTTCGGTCTTTAATTTATACATTTGGCTAACCA
>JAYUFL010000228.1:0-7826 GCA_043738745.1 Bacteroidota bacterium | reverse complement strand
AAGTTTTTCCATTGTCGTGGCTTCTTAATCCTTTCACGTTTTCAAGAAAAATTGCTTTTGGTTTGTGCTTTTTGATAATTTCTGCAACATCAAAAAATAAAGTTCCTCGTGTGTCGTCAAATCCTCCACGTTTTCCAGCGATTGAAAATGCTTGACAAGGAAATCCTGCACAAAGCAAATCGAATTCTTCGGGAATATAATTTTTAATTTGTTGTTTTGTTATGTCACCAAATGGAACTTCTCCAAAGTTTACTTTGTAAGTTTTTTGAGCGTTTTTATCCCATTCACTTGTGAAAACACATTTTCCACCAAGATTTTGCATAGCAATTCTGAAACCGCCAATTCCGGCAAATAAATCTATGAACTTAAACGAATAATTTTCTGGTGTTGGAAACGGAACGTTTTCTACTTCAAAAAGTAATTGTTGCATAGCATCTTCTGCAACAATTGATAAATTCTCTTCTTCTTGTTTGTATGCAATAAAATTGTCTAGTGCTTTTTCTGCATCTTCTTTATAATATTTTGAAACTCCATTTCGGATATTGTGCAAATAATGAGTCAAAACTGCTTTGCCATTATTTGGCTCAACAGTTCTTATTTGATAGCGTTTGCCATCAAATTCGTCAATACTAATATTTTCTTTTAACTTCATTTTTACTTTAATCAATTTTTTGCAAGTTCGTAATTATTGATTTAGTAAGTTCGGTTTTTTAGAAAAAGAAGTTCACAATTTTTTCAACACTTTTTTAGTTATCTTTTTCTATGCGGTTTGGGCGGGTTTCAGTTAACGTGTCGCGGCTTCAAGAAGTGGCGATGAACCAAGACCAAGCCTTTACAAATATAAACAAAACTTTAAATTAAAAACCTTTCCGATTTCAAATAAATCCCTTGCCTCGCAATTTCTTGAAACCGCTGTTGTCGGTAGTGCTTTTTAGTATTCAACTGGTCTTAATATTTCTTTTTCAGTTAATATTCTATAATCTGTTTTTTCAATAAAAAGGTCTTCCGTAATAGTATTCAGTTTATTTTGAATTGCTTTTATTGCTTCATCTGACTGGTCAATTCCAATCCATTTTCTACCATTCTTTTGTGCAGATTTTAGTGTTGTTCCAGAACCTGCAAAACAGTCAAGAACAATACTATTTTCATTTGAAGATGTTTTAACAATTATGTCAAGTAAATCTTCATTTTTTTCAGTTGGGTAAACAGGATATTGTGGGTCTTTAAATTCCCAAATATCTTGCATTCTTTTACCTTCTTGTTCATCAAAATAAATTTTTCTTCTTGGATTTCCGTTATTACTCCATTCAATTAAACCTTCATTGTCTAATTGTTCTAATACCGAAACTTCACTTCTCCAATGTCTTCCTTGTGGTGGGAATATTCCTTTAAAAGCGTGAGAGGTTTTACCATTAGTTTCGCCTGGTGCGTGAAGTGGAATTGTGGTATAACGTCTTCCGTTTGTATCTTGTTTTGGAAAAAGTTTTATTTTATCCTCTTCTGTATATGGTGTTTTAGGTTCATTCCATATCAAATTATCAGATTTTGAATAGAAAAGAATTAAATCTTTCATATTACCATAACCTTTTCTGGTAAAATTTTTTGGATTGCATTTAACTCTTGTTATGTCATTTCTAAAATTTTGAATTCCAAAAACTTCATCCATTATAATTTTCACATAATGCCCTATTTTATAATCAATATGTAAATAAATCGAGCCTTGCTCGGATAATAACATTTTTAAAAGCACCAAGCGTTCTCTTATAAATTCAATAAAATCTGAACCTTTTAAAGTGTCTTTATATGCTACTGTTCCATTTGAACTATTACTAATTGTACTTGCTCGACCGTCTGTTATTGTGAAAATATTATTTGTCGCAAATGGTGGGTCAATATATATTAAATCAATTTTTCCATTTAAATTATGGTTCAAAATTAATTGTTTTAAAGCAATTAAATTGTTTGATTGTATCAATAAATTGAAATTAGAACTATCGTTAGATTGTTCTAATTCAATATTTGGAATATTGTCAAATATTTCTTTTTCAGTTTTTTTATTTGAATAATTTAGTTTCATAAATTTAGATTTGATATAAAAATTCACGTAAAACCAAACTACTCATAATATTTAAGTTGCGATGTTTTGTAATAATATCTGTGTAATATTTACTTTTGTTTTTTAACCAAGGAATACCATCAACAATACCAATACTTATCGCACCATTATAATTCGCAGTTAATGTTGAAATTATATCAACATAAGATTTATCTTGATTACCACCTATATCCGTTATAAATTTTGCTTCTCCAAGAACATACTTTCCGTTAAATCGTCCAATAAAATCTAAACCCTTTTCTTTGTTATATCCAAAGTTCACTTTTGCAAAATTAAGTAAAACAGCATCATTTCCTGCAAGAATTGCATTGTCATTATTGCTAATAAATGTTTCTAAATTTACAGGCAATATTCCTAATGATTTATTTTGAAGCCAACGACAAAACATTGGTCCCATTTGTGTATTTGTTTCTTTAGGTTCTGTACACTTTTCATAAAGCCTACTTAAACCCATTTGATACATACTTCCAGCCAATCTATTTACAGTTTGTGGATTTCTATATAAACTTGTTGGGTCTTTTCTTAAAAACGAAACATAACTATTTTTGAGAGGAAACTTTTTTAACTTTAAAAGATGGCTTATTAATTCAAAATTATCTTGGTTTTCAAAGGCAATTTCGATTTCTTTCCATCTATTTTGATTAATATCCCTTATTCCTTCTGGAATAGTTGGGTAAACCTGAAATAAGTCATCTAAATATGACCTTTGGTTTGCGTACTCTATGCTTAATTCTGTAAAATAGTTCATTTGACAAATTTATGTAAAAAAAGATTATTTTGAAAGAGGTTTTTCATATTTTCGATTTTTTTTAGCATTACCGACAACGTCTCGTGGCTTGGCGTCAGTTGGGGATTTAGTTAGCCAAATGTATCGAATAAAAAACCAACTTCCAAGTACAAAACCAACTTTAAAGTTTGCCTAAAACCCCAATTGCGCCAAACCGCTGTTGTGCGTTCGTTGTTTTATTTATCAACTCGTTATTTTTCTAATTAAAAGTTTTTCATTTTCAATTACTACTGTATTATAAGTTTCAATACAATTCATTAGCGGTACATTTGGTCCATTTATCCATTCTTGACTTCCATAAAAATCTTCTTGATTTTGTTTTCTTTGTTCTATGTTTTCATAATTTCTGATTAAATAAAAACTTTGATTGTCAATTATTGAAAATCCAAAAGAAACAATATTTACATTCCATCGTTTTAACATTGGTAAACTTTGTTCTGTGAATATTTTTAAAAAGTTTTCACTACAATCACTTTTTAATTTATAAGTTCTTATTTCGGTTATCATTTAGTTCTTAAATTTTGAAAAATACATATACCAATTCCATTCCCAATTTTCACCATTATCATCCGAAAATGCTTGGCTCCAAATCGGATTTTCTTTGTCTCTAGCATCCCAACGAAAAACAACTAAAATTGGTTTTTCTTCAAAAATATCTTTGGTAAAAAAATGAGCAACTTCATTTTCAAATGATCCAATAACTGGCGGATCTAATTTTCCTTCGTTACTATCAGCCCAATAAAGTGACCATAGTTTTGTTTTTGGATTAAATAGTCTTACAGTCATACCTTCAAAAGGTTCTCCGTCAAATGTTGCTAAAAAATTATCAATATTTCCTATTCCGTTCAAAATTCTATACATTTCTTGGGTTGAGTGAAACTCAATCCATTCGTTGCAATTATTTAGTTTTGATTTTAGTTTCTTGTTTTTTAAATCCCATTTTCCTTCATAAAAATCAAAATCGTGTTTTGATGAATTTATTGATGGAATAATAATAATTTCTCCTTTTGTATCAAAATTTAGTTTTGGAATTTCTACATTTTCGTTTTTCATTATTTTTTATTGTAAAATTTTATTTAGTTTCTGTTTTTTGGATTTTCACGTACAATGACGCACAACGTCTCGTGGCTTGGCGTCAGTTGGGGATTTGGTAAGCCAAAAGTATAAATTAAAGACTGAACTTCCAAGTACAAAACCAACTTTAAAGTTCGCCTAAAACCCCAATTGCGCCAAACCGCTGTTAGCCGTTCGTTGTTTTATTTATTTCAGTTTCATTAATTCTGCTTGTTGATTTATGATATACAGGAAAATTTACTGAATTTGCAACAAAACATAATTCGTTTGCTTTTTTATGTAATTCGTTTGCTTTAACTATCATAGAAATTTCAGAAACAGTTACAATTGGATTTAAAGTTACTTCTGTAAACTTTCCGCCTCCATTTTCAGTTTCAATCATTTTTCCAGTTGCATTATCTATATAATCTGTAACAATAATTTTTGCTTCTGAACATAAATGTAAATACCAAAGCATATGACAACTAGAAATTGATGCAACTAATAAATCTTCTGGATTATGTTTTGTTTTATCACCTCGAAATGCAGGATCTGAAGAACCTAAAATGGCTACTTTATTTTCTACAATAATTTTATGACTTCGTTCAAATTCTTTATAATTTGAAGTTCCAGTTCCTTTATTTCCAGTCCATTCAACCGTTAACTTGTAATTGTGTTCTGCGCTCATAGTAATTTAATTTGAATTTATTCTTATTTAATAATTAACTCCACCATTCTTTAATCCATTCTTGTGATACTTCTTTACCTTTTTCATAATCATCAACAACAATAATTAATTGATTTGAATGGTCACTATATTGCACTAAAATATTTACTTTTGCGTCAGCCATTCTTCTACAAAACATTCCTAATTGTCCAGGAACATCCTGACGAAGTTTTTGAATAATTACATTATTTATTTTTGTGACTTTTATATTAACTTTTTCTAATTCCTCTTTTGCTCTTTCAGGTTCTTTTACCAAAAAATGTGCAATTGAAATTTCTCCATTTTGGAATACTCCTCCACCTTCAAGACTAATTTTGTTTTTACCCAAAGTTTCTCCCATAAGTGCTAAAGTTCCGCATTTGTTTTCTAATAATATTTCAATGTCTTTCATATTATAATATTTAGTTTCTATTCCAATTCTGTTGCGATACAATGACGGCTAACGTCTCGTGGCTTGGCGTCAGTTGGGGATTTGGTTAACCAAATGTATCGATTAAAAAACCAACTTCCAAGTACAAAACCAACTTTAGAGTTTGCCTAAAACCCCAATTGCGCCAAACCGCTGTTACCTGCTGTTTTTTATAAGTTTCAATTTCAAGTTTTTCTGTTCTGTAAATATTTTTCTCATTTCTTCAATTTCTAATTCTGTTAAATTTTCTTTTGGTATTAAGTTTGCGATTATTTTACTTTGAAAAATTAAAAACCATTTTTTGAGTTCCTCAATTCTATTTGTTTTGTTCCATTCAAGTTCTGAATTGAAACTTTCTCCTTTAATTTTCATTTTCTCACTCGTAAATTCATATTCAATCTCTTCCTGTAAACGTTGATTTGAATTAAAATTTCTTTTTGCAGTTGCATAAACTTTATATGGAGTCAAAAAAGTTAGTACGGATCCAAAAATAAACTGGAATGTCATATTTTCTTTTTCGCTCATAATACCGAAATATGATAAAAACCCAAGTGTTAGCATAAATATACCTAAAGAAGTAACAAAAATTGTCCAAGGTTTTCTATATGTCAAAGTAAAAATTAGTTTTGTGTACTCTTCGAGATTCAGTTTAGTTCTAATTATCATGTTTTTAATTTTCAGTTATTTTAATTACAATTGTTCTCGCCCACAAATCACCTAATCTTTGGTTTTTTTCAGTGTTTTGAATAGTTATATAAGCAATCAATCCAAACATAAACATATCAATTCCATCAAGAAAATGCCTTTTGAATGATTGAGTAAAGGTAATTTTTGAATTTCCATTTAGTGAAATTGGTTTAAGTTTTACAATTGAGTTTCCCAGTGTTGCTCCAAACCATATTTCTAATCCGATTGTCATAATTCCCCAAAATAAAATTGGAACTAATGCCAGTTTTCCTTTCAATTCATATTCGCCTTCTAAATTTGGTTCTCCATAATTCATAATGAATAAAAACGTAATAATAAAAATTATTCCGTAATCAATTAAGCAAGAAATTATTTTTAATTTTATAAATGGTTTCGTTTCTATTTCGTTCATTTTCATTTTTTTAGCAGGATTTTATGTAAAATAGCAGGTAACGTCTCGTGGCTTGGCGTCAGTTGGGGATTTGGTTAGCCAAATGTATCGATTTAAGACCAAACTTCCAAGTACAAAACCAACTTTAAAGTTTGCCTAAAACCCCAATTGCGCCAAACCGCTGTTGTGCGTTCGTTTTTTATGCAAATTTTAACGCTCTTTCTAATACATTTAAGTTTTCAATATATTTATTTCTATTTTCCCAATGTTCTGAAAGTTCTGCCCAAATCTTTTGTCTATCAATTGCTAATTGAATTATTGGTTTATTTTTCAGATCAATTTTACCTTCGTCTACGAGTTGTCCAAATCCGGTTGCAATAACTGAAATATCAACAGTAAAAATAAATTGTTGATCGTCAAAATTCTCATCTGCTATTCTTTCTTTAATTTCAGTTCTATCAAGAATTTTTTGATTGTAATTTGACATATCTTGCTCAGAAACTCCTTCAATAGTCCATTTTATGCAATCATATGTTTCTTTATTCGGATTATTTTTTCTCCAATCTCTGAACTCTGACAAAGCCGTATCTCCTTCGTCGGAACCAAATGGTGCTAATTCATCAACACAAGACCAAAAGAACTCTTCAGGTATTAATTCAATCGCTCTTCGGTGAGAATTTTCTTTTTCAATTCCATATGATTCTTCATCTCCATTTTGATTAAATTCGTTTTCTACTAAACCTTTAGAATCTTTATTTTCAGTTTCCTTTTTTCCAAATATTCTTTTTAAAAAATTCATAGTTTCTTTTTTCGTTTCTGTTCGGGCAAAATGACGCACAACGTCTCGTGGCTTGGCGTCAGTTGGGGATTTGGTTAGCCAAATTTATCGAATTAAAAACCAACTACCAAGTACAAAACCAACTTTAAAGTTAGCCTAAAACCCCAATTGCGCCAAACCGCTGTTGTGCGATCGCTTTTTTATTTATTCTGTTTTTTAATATGTTCGCTTATTATATTTGTAAGTTCTTCTTTATCTTTTTTCAGATTACTTAAATTTATGACAAATGGCGTTCCATATTTTTTAAGACTATTTTGAGCATTATTTTTCTGCATTTTATTCAGATTTTCCATTACTACTTCATTATTTAATAAATCTAATAATAATAAATCTGAAAAAAACATTCTACTAGTTCTGTATCCTTTTATGTTTTCCCATTTCACAATTCCGAGTTTGGTAATTTGAATATTATCCAATATCCCTTCGTTACTTATTACTAGTCCAGCATTACTATTTCCAATTATTTTTAAGTTCAAATATAAAAGAAAAGGAAATATTAAAAGAAAAACTGATAAAACTAAAATTAATGTTATTGAAATATATCCAAATTTATAAATATAATAAACTGCAATTATTCCTAATGCCAATGATAACATATGGATAAAAGTTAAGAATGCTATTCGAGATTTATTTGTTTGTATTTCTAAGTTATTCATAATTTCTGTTAGGATTAAGATTTTTTATTTTTATTTTTTTTGGTTTCTTTCACTCGAAAGTGTCGCACAACGTCTCGTGGCTTGGCGTCAGTTGGGGATTTGGTTAGCCAAATGTATAAATTAAAGACCGAACTTCCAAGTACAAAACCAACTTTAAAGTTT
>JAYUFL010000227.1:0-2834 GCA_043738745.1 Bacteroidota bacterium | reverse complement strand
GTATTTATTGGAAAGAAATGCCCGATTATGCCAAAAAAAATCATTTACAAAACACAAACAAATTACCAGATTTTTTCTGGACTGGAAAAACCAAAATGAATTGCCTCGAAAAAGCCATTAATCAAAGTTTAGACGACGCTTATGCCCACCATATTCAGCGATTGATGGTTATTGGCAATTTTACTTTGTTGACACAAATTCATCCAGATGAAGTCGATGCGTGGTATTTAGGCGTCTATATAGATGCTATTGAATGGGTCGAAATGCCCAATACACGTGGTATGAGCCAATATACCGATGGAGGAATTATTGCAACAAAACCTTATGTTTCATCAGGAAGTTACATCAATAAAATGAGTAACAATTGCGCAAAATGTAATTATAACGTGAAAGAAAAATTTGGAGAAAAAGCCTGTCCGTTTAATACTTTATATTGGAATTTTCTTGATGAAAAGAAGGAATATTTCAAATCTAACCAACGTATGGGAATGATGATGAATATGTTAGGAAAAATGAATCCGGAAGAATTGTATAAAATTAAGGTTAAAGCCAACGAAATTATTGATAATTTGGATGATTACTAATATTTAGTAAACTGGTTTTGCTCCTTTTGCAGAATCGGCAACATATGAAAGCAACCAAGCAATTTGTCCTTGTTTTACAAAATATAATTTTTTACTCTCTATATCTCCTAAATTTTCGAGGGTCTTTAGAAGTAAGTCATTTGCGGTAATCAAATACTTTTGTGAATATGTTTTTAGTACTTTTTCAACTTCTTTATCCGTTGATGCTAAATCTTCGAATTTTTTGAAATTATTTTTCAAAAAAGCATCGTAATATTGAACATCCCCGTAGGTAAACTGAGCAAAATTATCTTTCGCAAGTCCGTTAGTAAGGGTAAAAAAAGCCCAAACCGCTCCGCCTGACATATAAACATTAACTTTTTTTCTGGATGCTGATCTCTCATCATACATTTTATTTATCAAAATGGATAAGTCTTTGTTTTGAGAAAAAACTAAATCTGAATATTCAACAATATCATTTTGATTTTTAACTTTTTTATTAATTTTTTCGGTTAGAGTAACGGTTCCAAAATCTAAATTTAATGGAAAAAAAACACTATTATCTCCGTTATAATTTTCAATAAAACCGCCTTTAGTATTTCCTCCACCAATATCAAGAATTAGGGAGTTATTATAAAATTTTTGAGCAATACTTCCTCTAAACAACAATTTTGCTTCTAGTTTAGAAGAGATAATTTCCATATCTTTCTTCGTCAACTCTTTAATTTTATTGGTCAAAACATCAGTGTTTTTTGCCAATCCAACACCAGAAGAGGCAACTATAAAAATGTTGTTAACATCGATATGATATTCATTTGATAATTTCACAAAGTTAGCAAAAACTATCTTACTCGCAGTGTCAATATCCTCCAAACCTAAATTTCCATCGATCGAAATACCTTTGGCAATCCCAACGTTTTCTGTCCAAAATTCTTTTAAAGTAAAAAGATTTTTTTTGGCATTTTCAACATCTATAACAGTTATTTTAACTCCTTTGCTACCAATTTCTATACCGCCAAATAATGTGTTCGAAAAAATTGTGTTCGAAAATAATAAAAACAACAGTAAAATTATTGAACTTATTCTTGCAAAATTTAGTGTTTTCATATGATAATCTAATAATTTATGCAAACATAATATATTAATATTAACAAAAAAAATATTTCAAATATAATTTAATAACAAACAATTATTGGTGATTTATTTCGGCTTCAAAACCAATTTACTTGATTTTCGAATAATTTCTTCTTTATTCAACATCATTTTTCGGAATTTTCCTTTAATAAACATTTCGGCTTGATCATTGTAATGCTTGCTAAAAGGATTTCCAGAATTTCCAGTAGGCAAAACATTCAAACTATTTTCGATATCAGAAAAATCGATAATTCTTCGGGTGGATGGTCCACCTTTTACTTCGTTGATTTCGTTATCAGAATAAGTAAACATATTGTTATTAATGACTTCGCAAGAACCTGCAATATCAAAAACACCAAGATTAAACAATGGTTTAAAAATTGCAACACTTCCTAACGGATGCTTGAATTCTAGTTTGTGAACACGATTCCAAGTCCAAGAATTGACATTGTTACCAAGTTGTTTTTCTAAACTCGTAATCGCCTTTTTTAATGATAAATTGAAAATTTCTTGACGGTTTTCGATTTTATTTTTGGTTTTTAAATTATCCCACCAAGGCGAATTCTCGATTTTAGATTGGTTGCCAATTATTTGTTTTACAAGATGTGTTTTCAATAATTGATTGAATGAAATTTCGCCCAATTCGTCTTCGAAAGTGTTTTTCAGGTAAAAATAAATCAATTTGTTGTAAATTGTTGGCGCAATATCTTCGAGATTATTCGACCCTTTCCAAGATGCTAAGATTTTAATTGCCTCGTTTTCATTTGCCGAAAGGCTTTTTTTATTGATATATGAAATAAAATTTTTAGCAATTTCTGGTGCTTTAGAAGAAATGTTATCAGTAATCATTTGGCTTAACGATGTTTTATCCCAATCGTTTTTAGATTCTAACAAACCCGAAATTCTTTTGGCTCGATCTTCTGGAAGATAATATCCTGGATAATCATAACCATTTATTGCTTCGGGCATATTGTTCGACGAATATACATAATTGTTTTTTGGATTGATAGATTTTGGATTTTCATCAAATGAAAGAAAGGTTTTTTTGTCATCAATTCCATTCGAGCCATCGAGAATAAAATTTGGATTTACGCCTTTTTCTAGTTTATACAATTTTCCTGTCGTGAACCAAGCCAC
>JAYUFL010000226.1:0-2835 GCA_043738745.1 Bacteroidota bacterium | reverse complement strand
TTACTGAAATGGGTTGTGCCGCAGGAATTTCGGGAATTATTTATGCCAAAAACTTTTTAGCAGCCAATCCAAACAAACGAGCAGCCATAATTGCAGTCGAAAGTCCAACAGCAACATTTCAATTAGACGATTTTTCGATGGCAAATATAGTAAGTGCTGCGATTTTTGGAGATGGTGCGGCTTGTGTTTTGCTTTCGTCACATGAAAAGGATAATGGTCCAGAAATTCTTGCCGAAGAAATGTATCATTTTTATGATAATATTGATATGATGGGTTTCAAACTCACAAATTCTGGTTTGCAAATGGTTCTGGATGTAGAAGTTCCCGAAACTATTGCCAATCATTTTCCAGACATTATTCACCCGTTTTTGGCTAAAAATGATTTAAAAATTAACGATATTGACCATTTAATTTTTCATCCAGGTGGAAAAAAAATCATAACAACTGTTGAAGGTTTATTTTCGGATTTAGGAAAAAATATCGATGTTACCAAAGAAATCTTAAGGTTATACGGTAATATGTCAAGTGCAACTGTATTATATGTTTTAGAACAAATCATGGAAAGCAAACCCCAGAAAGGCGAAAAAGGATTAATGTTGAGTTTTGGACCAGGATTTTCCGCACAACGGGTTTTATTAGAATTTTAATTATTTAGCCACGAATTACACAAATTAGCACGAATAGAAAAAATGAAAAATGATTTCACAAATTTGTGTAATTTTATAAGGTTAATATTTAGTGTAAATTAGTGTATTTCGTGGAGAATAAAGTATGACAAGCAAAGAAATCTTATTAAAATTACCCTATTCAAAACCATTTTTGTTTGTTGATGAAATTATTAATGTAAACGAAAATGGAGTAGAAGGTTGTTTTACATTTAATGAAAATTTAGATTTTTACAAAGGGCATTTTAAAAACAATCCAATTACGCCAGGCGTTATTCTCATTGAGACTATGGCGCAAATTGGTTTGGTTTGTTTAGGAATTTATTTATTGAAAAATAAAAATTCCGAACCCAAAATTGCTTTAACATCATCAGAAATTGAGTTTTTAAAACCCGTTTTTCCAAATGAAAAAGTTACAGTAATTTCTGAAAAAGTCTATTTTAGATTCGGAAAATTGAAATGCAAAGTCAAAATGATGAATGCTGAAAATGAAGAAGTTTGCTCAGGATTTATTTCTGGAATGATGATTTGAAAAAGTTTGAAATTAAAGTTGATCTTTGAAATTGAAGTTGATTTTTGAAATTATATTTAAAATTGAAAAAAAGAGTCGTAATAACTGGTCTTGGCGTTGTTGCTCCAAATGGAGTAGGGCTTGACGCATTTACAAATGCCATAAAAAAAGGAATTTCAGGAATAAAACACGATGCCGAACTCGAAAGATTACAATTTTCTTGTCAAATTGCTGGAAAACCAGAAATTTCAACCGAATTAGCATTGCACTATTTTACTGAATTAGAACTTCGAAATTTCAATTCATCAGGGATTTTATATGGCGTAATTGCTGGAATCGATGCTTGGAAAGATGCTGGATTGTCTATGGAAATTCAAGAAAATCCAGATTGGGATTCGGGAACCATTTTCGGAACGGGCACATCTGGAATCGATAAATTTCGTGAAAGTATTTACAAAATTGATGATTTTCAAACCCGAAGATTAGGAAGCACCGCCGTTGCTCAAACAATGAATTCGGGCGTGAGTGCTTATTTAGGTGGAAAATTAGGATTAGGTAACCAAGTAACCACCAATTCATCGGCTTGCACAACTGGAACCGAAAGTATTTTGATGGCTTATGAACGTATAAAATCGGGGCAAGCCAAACGCATTTTAGCAGGGAGCACATCCGATTCTGGACCATATATTTGGGGCGGATTTGATGCTATGAAAGTGTGTACTTTCAAACATAATTCTGAACCCAAAAAAGGCTCAAGACCAATGTCTGCATCGGCTTCGGGGTTTGTTCCAGGAAGTGGTGCAGGAGCATTTGTAATTGAAGATTTAGAAACGGCTTTGGCTCGTGGTGCAAAAATATATTGCGAAATTCTAGGCGGAAATATCAATTCTGGTGGACAACGAGGATTAGGAACTATGACGGCACCAAACCCAATTGCAGTTCAAAAATGTATTGAAAATGCTGTAGCAAATGCTGGTATTTCTGCAAATGAGATCGATGTTATTAACGGACATTTAACAGCAACTTCAAAAGACAGTTTAGAAATCGAAAATTGGACCAAAGCCTTAAATAGGAGCGGAGCCGATTTTCCTTATATCAATTCCTTAAAATCATTGGTTGGGCATTGTTTATCGGGAGCAGGAAGTATCGAAAGTGTGGCTTCGGTGTTGCAAATTCATCAAAATTTTATTTTTCCGAATATTAATTGCGAAGATTTGAATCCTGAAATCACCAATTTGATTGATGCATCAAGAATTCCTCAAAAATTAATTGAAAAAGAAATTAATATTGTTGCAAAAGCAAGTTTTGGATTTGGCGATGTAAATGGTTGTGTGATTTTTAAGAAATTTGTTGATTAGAAAATTTAAAAAATTAAAAATGTATTAACTTAGCATTTAATAATAGAAACTACTAAAAATGACAAAAACCGAAATAATAGAAAAATTAAAATCAATTGTAAAACCGTATATAAAAAATCAAGAAGCATTTGATAATCTTACCGAAAGCACTGATTTTATTAATGATTTACAAATAAATTCCGCCAATTTGGTTGATGTAATTTTAGATATTGAAGAGATTTTTAATATAAATATCGACAATGATGAAATGGAAAAAATGATTGATGTAAAATCGGCGTTAGAAATTATTGAGCGAAAAATT
>JAYUFL010000225.1:0-21381 GCA_043738745.1 Bacteroidota bacterium | reverse complement strand
TCGCGCACGAGCAACTCGGTGCTGGTGGCGATGCGTTTGTGTCGGGTTTCGGTATAGATAGTTTTGCCTGCAAAGTCGATGTTGCTATCGGTTTGGGTATAGCCTCCCAAGTAGTTTTGCAGGTAACTGCGCATGGGTCTGGCTTTGTAGTCATACAAAATATACGATTTTTCGGCATTTGCCAAAGCGTTTGTTTCTAGCACCCGCACCCAAGAGCCTGTGGGCATTCCTTTTGGTTTTTGGGTCGTGTTGTTGTAATACACGGGTTGGGTTAGCACCGTTCCAAACGTGGTTGGCGCATTGGGATAATTATAATCGTCGTAGTAATTGACGGTTAGTAGTTTAAAGTCCGTTGGTGCCACTACATTAGTATAACCCACCACCACACCATCGATTGTGGTGCTTGTGGCTCTGGTTTCGTTTAAGGTGGTAGTTAGTGCGTTTTGTTGGTTTTGCAAGACCACTCTTCCTGCCGTTGTTACTGTTGTTGAGGCATTCCAACCTGTATATACTGGTCGGTTGAATACATCGTATTTTGTAATCAACCACCCAATATTGTTTGGTGCAACGGCATCGGTAAACGGCGAAAATGTTGGACCAGTAGCAACCACTCTGTCGAGTTTGTCATAGACCATAAACTCCCATTGTTTGCCAGGTAGTTTTTTCTCAACCAAACGGTTTCGGTAATCGTATTTGTATTGGTAACACAAACCGTCTAAAATGGCTGTAGTTATTGCATTTGCGGTATTGACAAGTGGAGGAATTACATAGGTTAAGTTTCCAAAGATATCGTATACATAATAGGTTTCGTGTTTCGTACCCGAATCGTAAGTTATTTTCAAAATAACTTTTCCTTCTTTGTCTTTAAATTCTACTGTAGAACCATTAGTTTCTGTTGGGTTTGCCGTTGTGTTTTCGTCGAAAGTTATAGTTTTGTACAATTGGTTTTGGTCGTAAAAACCGTTGTCTGCAAGATCAATGTCGTACAAACCTTTTGTGGAGTCCCAAGTTGCAGTTGCCACATAGCGTTTGACTTCGTTGGCTAGGTTCGAGTCATAATTGAGTTTAATTTCGTGTCCTGCGCCCATTGCCCAATCCGTTCCGGGTTCGGCTTGTTTCAACACTCGGTTGAGTGGAGAGTTTTCGAATAGTTTTTCCGAATAGGGGTTTTGCCCTGCATATTGTGCGAAATTTATAGTATTAGACAAAGCACTACTATCAAAAGTACCATTTGAAGTAGTTGAAGCATAGGGTAAATAGGCTTTGGGCTGTCGCCCAAAAGCATCGTATTCGATATGGGTGATAATGTCTTTTCCTGTTGCCGATTGTTGGCTTGCCACTTGTTGCATGGGGCGACCCAGTCCGTCGATATAGGTGATTTGCACGGCAAAATCAGCAGCTGTTGGGTTGGGCGTAAGTGTGCTGGCTTTTTTGTAGGTGGTAGTTTTTACAAAGTTTTCGGTGGTGGTTTGACCAAAGACCAAAAAGGGCATAAGAACTAAAAGGTATAGTATTTTTTTCATGGGTTTTTAGTTTTATGGTCTGTAATTGTATTGGTTTTCTGTGAGTATATTTCCGTTTTTGTCTTTCACGTTTTGCAAACGGTTAAAAGTATCATAGAAATAATTTATCTGGTCACCTTTTGCATCTGTAATTGTTGAAACGCCAATGAGTGGTTTGTGGGTATAGGTGGTTACCATTGAATTGGGAAACGAATTTCGTAGAATATTTAAAGCATTTATTAAGTCAGCTTCAGTCCCTGTATTAGACAAATTTTGCAAATTTGTAATTGTAGTTGCAGATATGCTATCATAGGTTGCATTTTCTATTTTAGCAATTGGTTGGGTTTTGTTGTAGCCCCAAATTATACTTACTGGTATTCCGTTTTCTGGAATATATTGATTGATATTACCTTTGTCATCGTATTGATTAAAAGTTATTTTCTTTTCTAGGTTTCCTACATTTAGAATAGATGGCAAAACATTTGGGAATTTAGCAGTATAAACACTTTTTGGAAGCAGTAAGTTTCCAGTTGTAGCATCTTTTGCGTATTGGGTTTTTTGTTCAGAAATTTTTATACCATTTTTCCAAGATTCTGTTTTTATGGGTGTACTAATTCTATTTGCCGTTTTCAAATCACTCATGAACGGCTCTGTTATCAAATCGTCTGGGTAAAAATATTTAGTTTCGAGTGTTTGACCAAAAGAGTTGGTGGTGGTTTGGGAGGTTAATTGAATATGTAAAGGATTATCATAGTTGTAATTTGTTGTTGTAGTGACTGGATTTTGACCGTTATTATCATATATTTTTTCAACACTACTGTTTAAATAAGACCAATTATTTTGTAAGTCATACATTGAAATTGAAAGGTTTTCAAGGCATTTTAAATTATAAACTATATAACCTAATGGCTTTTGATAGCAAGGGGATCTACTATTATTAATATCTGCTTGAGTACAATTATGAACTAAATCATCGGATATGATTAGACTAAAATTTTCTCTGCCCGAAAAAACAGTTTCATATTCTGAAGTATTTCTTGAATCCAAGATAAAATTAAATGTTTTTTCACTCGTTTTTATAAAATTATTTTTATATGAAATTGTTGAAAATTCATTTCCATTATTCCATCCCGAATTTGTATTAGGAGAACTCCATATAACGGGTCCCATAAATGAAAAGGCACCATTGTTAGCATTAATTTGAAAATTATGCTCTATTGCCCCATTTTCAAAATTATCTCCACCAATACTTTCTATTACTTTAGTATATTTGACGTTACTACCTTCGTCATCATACAAACTAATTAAACTACTAGAAGTAGCAACACCAAGATTTTGATCAATATAATAGATTGGTGGTCCAGGACTATCACTATAAGGAATATTACAAAGATTTCTTATTTGCTTTATATCTATATGATTTGGATTAGGGGTAGCTAATTTTCCTGAGGAAATAGTAAGATTATTTAACGAAGTAGAGTAATAAAAATGCTTAATATTAGTACCATTATTATTGTTATTATCTATTGTTTTTTTAACTCGAATACCACCAGTCACTATATTCGTTAATATAGTTGTTGGAGATGTGTTATAGTAACTAATATTACAAAAAGCTTGTATGCATCTGTAATTAATACTTAAGATAATTTTGTAATTTTTATTAGCTTGTGCTGCAAAATAAATATCTGAATTAGAAGAAGAAAGCGTGAACGAAGTTGATCCAGATGGATTTAACAGTAGCCCATTCTTTATACTAAATTCCATAAGTGTATTGTCCTCTAAATTAATTACGGATAGTGTACCAATATTATGAAACCCAGTATTAGATAATGGATTACAGTTTGAATTAAAAAAAGCTGTTCCTGAAATTTTAACCAACTGATCAACTGGGGATAATATTATTTTTTCTGAAGAAGTAGTTGACATGGTGTTAGCGTCGTTACTAACAGTTAATGGACTAATAGTTAACGATGGATAAATCGTTTTGCTACCATAATAATCATTGGATTCATACTCTAATTCAGTATATCCTTTTGTTGGGTAAATAATTTTGTTTAACATCCCTATTTTCGCATAATTTTCATTTGGTTCTTTATCTGCACCTCCATACTCTACTCCATCAAATCCATAATCCTTAAAGCCTTTTGGAATAATATTACTATTGTTTGACTTACTATTATAATATCCCCAAGAATCTTGTGCTAATGATAAACGACTAGGAAAATTTTCTGAATCAATGTATCCAAATGAATATTTTTTTGTTGAATCCAAAAACGTAATTTGATTTAAAAAAGTTCTTTTATTTAACGAATTTTGATATGAAAAGTTTAATTGTTCAATAATCGTCTTGCTCTCATTTTTTATAGTTAAACTAGTAAGTTTATTTAATCTTTCAATATCAGGATCGTTAAAGGGATAAGAAAAGTTTATTGATCCAAATTTTGAGTCGTTACTTGATATTTGAATAACTCTTTTGGCTTTCACAGTACATAAATTATCATAAACAGGTCCCAAATTCATTACTGTACATACTGGAACTACTCCACAAGTATTATTAGTTCCGCCGACTGGAAAATACATTGATTGACCTTGAGAAGCTGTATATATGTAATTATACTCTTCATAAGTAAAATTGATTTGATCTCCATTAGGATGAACGATTTTAGTCAAAGTCCAAGATGTAATACTTTGTTGAGGGGATTGATGACTTTCTCCAGATCTCATTGTGGTAAATTCAGCATCTAAGAAAAAATATTTTATACCTTCTAGGCTAGTAGCAACAAAACCACCTGATACCCTTTCAATTTTAATCTTTGAATTTTTTAGCATCATTATATTGTTATTTCTATCAAAAATAAATTGACCAGAGTTTCCATTAAAGTTAAAACTATATAAATCAGGCTCGCTATCTACTTGTTCATTACATATATCCCTATAAAAGTAATATTTTTCAGGGGATTGATTAACTGACAATATTGACGCACTAGATCTCAACTTTGGTGCAGCTCCATCATCATCTTTATCTCTAACCATTCTGCTTATAATACCTCCACAGTTTAAATTCCATCCTAGTCCTACAACTCCAGAGGTAGCATCTACTCTTATACCACTATTGTTGTAAAACATAGTAATAGGCAACTCAAGACTTTTAGATTTATAAGTATATAAGGGTATACTTATATTTGTTGAGCCTGTAAATAAACCAGTAGGAACATTACCATATTTACCCAATTCGTATGCAATAGGTGAAGGAGGTACTATGTTTGGCAAAAAATTAGTGTTATTAGAAGTTTGAGCATAAACAACGACTCCTTGAATTATAGCCAATAAAATAATTATATATTTCTTCATGATTTTTTTCTTATTTTTTATCAATTCCTTTAATTACTTTAATTGCGTCGTGTTGCATGTTGGTGTCAATGTTGACTATATAAATCCCGCTGGGGTAGTTGCTCAGGTCAATGGGCACGGTGCGACTGGTGATGTCTTGGGTTTGCAACAATCTGCCGCCAAGGTCGTACAGGGTAGCAGTGCCACTCGTAAAATCATAACCTACAATAATATTAGTAAAATTTTCTGCAGGATTCGGGAAGGCTTCAATGGTGGCTTTCACGACTTTTGGCTTGTCTTGATCTTTGAGTTTAACTACCCAAAAATCGTTGCTGCCAAACGTTTTGGCTTGGTCACGAGTGCTTTTATTCCCACTCGAGCCTCCCAAAGATGGAATTGCGCTCGAACCGTTTGCACTATTGCTGTTTGAATTTCCATCTCCTAAACTGGGTAAACTAATACTTCCTGTTGGGCTGTTTACACCCATTTTAAATGGAGAGTTTTCATTATTTAATTTGTCATTAATTTTCTTGGAAATTTCGTCTGTTTTGTCTTTGATGCCGTTGTTGATGTCTTTTGAAACGTCAGCAATGGCAGTATTCACTTCGTTTTTTGCGTTTTGAAGTTGCTGGTTTTCTTGGTTGGAATCTATTCCAAGTGTATTTGTTCCAAAACCAGTATTTTGTACGTTGGTGGCAATACTGTTACTTTGTGGTGTTGCGTTTGAGGTTCCTGCAAGCAAATAGCCCCCATCTCTGGTTTCGATTACTTTTTTGAGTAAATCTTCGCCTTCGCTTCCCACAGATTTGCGCCACAATTCTTCGCCGTTTTCTGAAACTTTAATCGCTACATAATCGTTAATTTCTTTTTGGTCTTTTTGTTTTTTGCTCAACCCATTTAGTTCCGATTTGGCATAACCTCCTAGAAGCATCGTGTGATCTTTGTTCTCTACTAACGAACTCAAAATGTCGATTTCACTAATATTATAGGTTTCTTGCCAAAGCGCTTCGCCATTGGTTTGAAGTTTCAAAATCCAAAAGTCGGTGCCTTTGGTATTGCTTTTTTGTTTAGAATCCGAAACATTCGAATTGGAGTTGCCCGCTATTACAAAATTGCCATCGTAGGTTTGATGCACGGCATACAACTGGTCATCTTTGTTGCCACCAATGGTGCGTTGCCATTGCAAGTCGCCTTTGCTATCGAGTTTTAATACCCAATAATCACCAACACCTATATTATCTTGAATTTTGTTGCCCGATGCTGGTGAGTTCGAATAGCCGCCTACAAGATAGCCACCGTCATTGGTAGGTTCTACGCTTCGCAATTCATCAAAATAAATGCCTCCAAAGGTTTTTTGCCATACTGTTTTACCTTTAGGATCGATTTTAATCAACCAGTAATCTAAACTTCCAAAACTGTCGGTTGTTTTTTCTCCCGAAATGTCCGAACTCGATGAACCACCAATAATGTAACCCCCATCGCGAGCTTGGTGAATGCTTTGCAGTTTTTCTTGACTGCTACCGCCAATGGTTTTTTGCCATTCCATATTGCCTTTGGCATCGAGTTTTACAATCCAAAAATCGTCGTTACCCCTTGAGGCGTCTGTTTTATCAAAACCAATTTCAGAATTAGATGTTCCTCCTAAAATAAATCCTCCATCGTTTGTTAGGGCTATGCTTTGTAAAAAATCAGAACCCGAACCACCAACGTTTTTCTGCCAGTCTAAATCGCCATTTTCTTTCATTTTCCAAACCCAGTAATCTAAATCGCCATGATTGTCTTGCGTTTTATTACCTGATTTTACAGACAACGAACTTCCTGCCAAGATATATCCATAGTCGGCGGTGGCTTGCGCATCCATCAAGTAATCGGCGTGTTTGCCTCCGTAGGTTTTTTCCCAAAGAATGTCTTGGGCGTTGATAAAACTGCTTATCAGCAGGATTAGTAGTGTTAGTTTTTGTTTCATTATTTTTATTTTGCTTTAAAAGGATAGATTTTCTATTAAATAAAATGCGTGGAACTTCATCTATCGCCTTTGAGGTACTCGAATACCCTTGATACGAATAAACAAAGCCCACGCAAAGCATGGGCAGGGTTCATTCTTGTATCAATTAAAGTTTTCGAGTTTTCAAAGACAAGAATAAAGCAGTGCTTTATATTATAATTTATAAGAACGTATTTGTATTATTTTGCAAAAGTAGGAATAATTAGTTCTTGGATTTCTGTTTTTTGTCAGAAATCGATAAACTGCATGAAAAATCGTTTAAGGGGGTTTTATTATAATAGTAACACACGGTCTTTTGTGCTTCTCAATATACTTTGATACTTGTAGTCACGTGAAATTAAATCGTGTTGCTTGTCCTTACGAGTGGTTTTTGTGAAATGAAATGAAGCAAAAATTATATCGAGAAGTTTTTGAACCGTGGCAAAATTTTCAAAAAAAATAATATGCCACATAAATTGTGGCAAAATTTTTGATTTAAAAAAATGCCACAAAAACTGTGGCAGAAAAATAGTTTCGAAAAAATTGCCGCAACTATAAACGATGAAATAAAATTGCTACAACTACTAGATGTCAATCAAGAGGATAAGTCAATGATTTAGAAATCGAAAAAAATAAAACAAACTCGATTACTATCATATTATGAAACATTTTTACAGAAAAATGCTCAAAAACAGGTCTCTTCTCAATAAGTTAATCAAACAAAACTAAAACAAAAGAAGGATATTATACTATTGTCTAATATCCTTCTTTTGTTTTAAATCTAGGGTCATCTCGTTTTATAAATTCTGTTTTTCTTATAATTGGTTGAGGTTTTTCAAAACTGGCTTCTTCTGTTTTGCTCGACGGCTCGATCAGTTGGTTGAGTTCCAAAATTTCGGCATCGGTCAGATCTCGATAACGACCCACGGGAACGTCAAGAATAATATTAATGATTCGTGTTCGTTTTAGAGTTACAACTTCATAACCCAAATATTCGCACATTCTACGAATTTGTCGGTTTAATCCTTGTGTAAGTATAATTCGGAAAACTGTTTTGCTCACTTGTTCTACTTTACATCTTTTGGTAATAGTTTCTAGAATAGGGATTCCGTTTCCCATTTTTTCGATAAATCTGTCCGTGATGAGTTTGTTGACCGTGACGATATATTCTTTTTCGTGGTTGTTGCGTGCTCGAAGTATTTTATTAACAATATCGCCATCATTGGTCATAAAAATTAGACCTTCGCTGGCTTTGTCTAAACGACCAATTGGGAAAATACGCTTTGGATAATTAATGTATTCTACAATATTATAACGAACATCGAGGTTTGTGGTACACTCAATCCCAACAGGTTTATTGAAAGCCAAATAAATTGGTTTTTCTTTTTTATCATGAATTAATTTTCCGTCCACTCTTACTTCGTCATTTGGAGTTACTTTTGTTCCCATTTCTGGAACTAAGCCATTAATGGTTATTCTACCATCTTCGAGCAATTTGTCGGCTTCGCGGCGAGAGCAAAATCCAGTTTCGGAAAGGAATTTGTTGATTCGTGTTAGGTTTACTTCCATGATGTAAAAGTACTTTGTTTTTTTGTTTTTAATCTTGGTTGAATAAAAAATTGATCATTTTTTGATATAAATCATCGTTGTGTAAACTGTGACCCAAATTTTCTGTTTTAATAAAAGTAGCATTTTTCCAGTTTATAATAATTTTTTCGGCTTCGCTCAAGTCAACAACGGTGTCGTGAATGTCGTGAACGATTAGTGCTTTTGTATCAATTTCTTTAGCGAATTTTTTTGCCGAGAAATCAATTACTTGCTTACTGAATCTTTCGGCAAATGTATGCTCTAAATGAAACTGAAGTTTAGAATTCAGGCTCAACATATCACAATAGTTAATAATTAAATTTTTGAGATCGGATGGCGCACCAAGCAAAATCATTTTATCAATGTTTTTATTTTGATGCAAATATTGATAATAAATGCAAGCCGCACCACCAATGGAATGTCCAATTAAGATATTTGGATTGTGCAATTTCACAAATTCTGCTATTGTTTTGGTATATTTTGGAACTGTAAACTCTTTTCCGCTAGACAATCCGTGAGCAGGAGCATCTATAGCAAGAATGGTACTTCCTGTTTTTTTGAGATGTAATAAAAATTTTTCCCATCGCCACGAATTGCTTTCCCAACCATGAACGAGAAGTATTTTATGATTGTTTCCTTTCCAGATGTAGGTTTGAATTTTGTGTTCGCCATCAAAGAAAACTTCTTTTTCTGCAACTTCTAGCATTTCTGGAAGTTGGCTCGGATCAAGTTTCCCAGCACGAGGTTCGCTAAAAAGGCTATAGGCTAATTGCGATGCTTTTTTGGGATTAATAAAAACCAAGCAGTTGATATAGAAGCCTACGGATTTTGTGAGCAAAAAATATTTAAATTGTTTCATTATGTGTAAATTCTTTTTTTTATTGGTCACATATGGTATCGCCGTTTTATGGTAATGTTTGTTTGCAAAAAACAACTTTTTGTTGGCGATTTCATATAAAAAAACCCCGAAATTCGAGGTTTTGATTTGTATTAGAATTTAGAAAACATTTTTTGCATTTTTTCTTTTTCTTCTTCTGCTAAAGCGGAATCTACTAAAATTCTGCCAGAATGTTCATCAATTATTATCTTTTTTCGAGCAGCAATCTCAACTTGAGTTTGAGGCGGAATTGTGAAAAATGATCCTGCGGATGCTCCACGTTCAATAGAAACTACTGCTAAACCGTTACGAACGCTAGAACGGATTCGTTTGTAAGCCATCAAAAGACGCTCTTCTATTAAACCCTCGAATTCTGCTGATTTTTGAGAAAGAAAAGTTTCCTCTTTTTCAGTTTCGGACATAATGTCGTTTAACTCTTCTTTTTTGTGTTTCAAATGTGTTGATTTTTGCTCCAAACGCTCTTTGGAGTCAGCAATCACTTGTTTTTTGTGCTCCATCGAGGCACGCATTTCTTTCATTTGCTTTTCTGATAATTGAATTTCGAGTTCTTGAAATTCAACTTCTTTTGTCAACGAGTTAAATTCGCGGTTGTTGCGAACTGTTTCTTGCTGTTTTGTGTATTTTTTAATAGATTCTTGGTGATCTTCAATAGCAATTTTTTTTGCTTTAATCTGGTCTTCCATAGATTCCAAATCTGATTTTAATTTTTCTGAACGAGAACTAAGTCCAGCAACTTCGTCTTCAAGATCATCAACTTCTAAAGGAAGTTCTCCACGAACGTTACGAATTTCGTCAATTCTTGTATCAATAATTTGTAAGTCATACAATGCTCTTAACTTTTCTTCAACGCTCAATTCTTTTGTTTTAGCCATAATAATTTATAAGTAATAAACTGGATTTGTATTTTCTTTGGACAAATAAATTTTATTTATCAAAAATGAATTTGCAAAATTACTGAATTTTTTATTAAGATAGTCAAAAATATAATTTTTTGTATAGCGTTCGGATTCAAAATGTCCTATATCTGCCAAAAGCAGTTTGTTTTCGGCTTCATAAAACTGATGATACTTTAAATCGGCTGTTAAAAAAGCATCTGCACCCATTTCAATTGATTGAGAAATAGCAAAACTTCCTGCTCCACCGAGCACGGCAACTTTTTTTATTTTTTTGTTTAGAAATTGCGAGTGTCGAATCCCGTTTGCTACCATTTTTTGTTTCACGAATTCAAGAAATTCTTTTTCGTACATTTCAGTTTCTAGTTCGCCAATCATTCCGAGTCCAATGTTTTGGTGTTTATTTTCGAGATAGTAAACTTCATATGCTACTTCTTCGTACACATGATTCTCAAAAAGGGCTTTCAGAATTTTAGATTCTAAATGTTTCTCGAAGGTTATTTCAATTTTAATTTCGTTTGTAAAAGTCAATGCTCCTTTTGTCCCAACTACAGGATTACTGTTTTCGTTTCCTTTATAAGTTGAAAAACCTTCGGAATTAAAACTACAGTTATCATAGTTTCCAATTTGTCCTGCTCCAGCCTTATGTAATGCATTTCGGAGTTTTTCTGCATTTTCAGGAATGGTATAAGTTATTAGTTTTTTGATGAAATGTTGTTTTGGAATCAGGATTTTTGTATTGACGAGCCCCAAAGCATTGCAGAAAATTTTGTTCACACCTTGTTGATGATTATCTAATGCTGTGTGAACAGCAAAAATGGCAATATCGTTTTTAATTGCTTTGAGAATAGAACGTTCAACATAGTTTTTGCCTGTTATTTTTTTTAAACCCGAAAAAATAATTGGATGAAAACAAACAACCAAATTACATTTTTTTGCAATCGCCTCGTCGATAACACATTCTAAAGCATCATGACAAACTAAAATTCCAGTTGCAGTTTCGTTACCATTCCCAACTAATAATCCAACATTGTCAAAATCTTCGGCATATGGTAAAGGAGCCATTTCTTCGAGAAGTGTTGTTATTTCGTTTATTTTCATAGTGTGAATTTGGATACAAGTAATCAAAAGCCAATTTTTTTTATTCTCCTAAAAACGGATAACGATAATCTTCGGGCGTTACAAAAGTTTCTTTGATAGTTCTTGGCGAACACCAACGTAACAAATTCAATGCTGAACCCGCTTTATCATTGGTTCCAGAGGCCCTTGCACCACCAAAAGGTTGCATTCCTACAACTGCACCAGTGGGTTTGTCGTTAATATAGAAATTTCCTGCTGCGTTCTGCAAAGCCACAGTTGCTTCTTCGATTGCGTAACGATTTTGACTGAAAATAGCACCTGTTAATGCATATTCTGATGTTTGGTCAACCAATTTCAAAGTTTCTGCCCAAGTTGCATCTTCATAAACATAAATCGTAATTACTGGACCAAAAAGTTCGGTTGCCATGGTGGTATAATGAGGATTTGTAGTTACAATTACGGTTGGTTCGATGAAATAACCTTTGGATTTGTCATAGTTTCCACCAACAATAATCTCGGCATCGGCATCTTTTTTGGCTTGGTCGATAAAACTTGCCAATTTGTCAAACGAACCTTCGTGAATTACTGCTGTTATGAAATTGCTAAAATCTTCTGGCGAACCCATTTTCATAGATTTTGTATCGGTTATGATTTGCGATTTAATGTCATTCCACAAACTTTTCGGAACATAAGCTCTCGATGCTGCTGAACATTTTTGACCTTGAAACTCAAAAGCACCACGAACAATTCCAGTAACAACTTGTTTCACATTGGCAGATGGATGAGCAACAATAAAATCTTTTCCGCCAGTTTCGCCAACAATTCTCGGATAGGTTTTGTAGTTGTGAATATTTTCGCCAATTTTTTTCCAAATTTCTTTGAAAATAAAAGTCGAACCTGTGTAATGTATTCCTGCGAAATCTCGGCTTGCTAGAATTGTATCGGTAATCATTACGGGATCTCCAAAAACAACATTAATAACACCATCTGGCAAACCTGCTTCTTTGAAAATATCGATAATAATTTTTGCAGAAAACACTTGGCTATCGCTTGGTTTCCAAACTACAACATTGCCCATCATTGCAGCGCTTGCTGGCAAATTGGCTGCAATTGCTGTGAAATTGAATGGTGTTACTGCGTAAATAAATCCTTCTAAAGGACGGTATTCTAAACGGTTCCAAGTATCTGATGTTGACTTTGGTTGATCTGAATATATTTGTGTCATAAACTCGACATTAAATCGCAAAAAGTCTATCAATTCGCAAGATGCATCTATTTCGGCTTGAAAAATATTTTTAGATTGTGCAATCATAGTTGCAGCATTTATTCTTGCTCTATAAGGTCCTGCAATTAATTCAGCTGCTTTCAAGAAAATAGCTGCACGTTGTTCCCAAGCCATATTTGCCCATTTGGTTCTAGATTCTAAACAATTAGCAATGGCTTTTTCGACATGATTTTTTTCTGCCAAATGGTAAGTTCCAACAATATGTCGGTGGTCGTGTGGCGCAGACATAGTTTTGGTATTGCCTGTTCGAATTTCTTCGCTACCTATGTATAAAGGAACATCGATTTTTTTGTTCCACATTTCTTTGTAGGTTTCAAGAACTTTTGCTTTTTCTGGCGAATTTGGAGCATAAGATTTTACGGGTTCATTAACCGCTTTTGGTACATTGAAAAATCCTTTTAACATTATGATGAAATTTAAGTTTGATTTGTAAAAATGTGTTTAATTGAATACAAAAGTACAAAGGTTTATTCGAATTTTCAGCAATATTTATCGTTTACTTAAAGTTCTAATTCTAATTTAATTCTACGTTTTTGAAAAGGAGCAACTTTCGAAAAGACTAAATAAATTACTGTGAGAAAACAAAAATAGAATTGATTTGAAAAGACTATCTTTGCCAAAATTATTGAAGATTATGAATAACAAGGAAGGCAATAAAAAAGGAACTGGTGCAAGACCAAATAGTTCTCGCCCAAGTTCGAACAAGCCAAAGCCCGCTATGGCAAAGCGCGCACAAGGTCCAAAAAAAGTAAAACCAGTAACTAAAGTCGCTGAAGTGGATTCAAACAAAATTGAAAAAAAACCAAATCAAGCGCCTAAACGTCCGAAAGTAAAAGATGAAATACGTTTAAATAAATACATATCGAACTCTGGTGCATGCTCGCGTAGAGATGCCGATATTTACATTCAATCGGGTAATGTAAAAGTAAATAACATTCCTGTTACTGAAATGGGATATATGGTAAAACCTGGTGATGTTATTAATTTTGATGGTGCAGTTTTAATTCCCGAAAAGAAAGAATATATTTTATTAAATAAACCAAAAAATTTCACAACCGCTTTAGATGAAGGTCAAGAATTTCGAAATGTTTTAGAATTAGTTCGTGGTTCGACAAATTCTAAAATTGCTGCCGTTGGTAGAATGGATAAAAATACTACAGGACTTTTGTTATTTACCAACGATACCGATATGATTCGTAAATTTGGGCTACCAAATCAAAAGGCATCAAAAATATATCAGGTTTCGTTAGACAAAAACCTAAAATTCGAAGATTTAGAAAAAATTGCAGGAGGAGTTACTCTAGATGGACATCGTTTGGCCATAGAAGAAATTAGTTATATCGACAAAGAGCCTAAAACCGAAATTGGGTTAAAACTAAAAACATCAAATGTAAAAGTGGTTCGTGCAATTTTCGAACATTTTAATTACGATGTTTTGAGAATTGATCGAGTGGCATTTGCAGGTTTAACCAAAAAGAATTTGCCTCGTGGAAACTGGCGTTTTTTAACCGAACAAGAAATTATTAACTTAAAGAATAATTAATTTTTTAAATTAAAGTTTGATATAAAAAAAACAATATTAAAATATAAAAATTCCTGCGAAAACAGGAATTTTTCATTTATATAAAAATCAAAAGACATGCCTACTAACAAAAACCTATCGATTGCTCATAAATGGTTTGAAGCATTTAATAACCAGAATCTAGAACAACTTTTGTCCTTGTACGATGATTATGCAGAGCATTTTAGTCCGAGATTAAAAGTGAAAAATCCAGAATCAAACGGCATCATAAAAGGTAAAAAAGAAATGCAAATTTGGTGGAAATCCGCTTTCGAAGATTTGCCAACTTTGCGTTATAAAGTAACTTCGCTCACAGCAAATTCCGATAGAGTTTTTATGGAATATATTAGATCCGTTGATGGCGAGAACGATGTTTTGATGGCCGAAGTCTTAGATATTAAAGAAGGAATAATTGTTTTCTCGAGAGTGTATATAGGATAATTATTTTCAGAATTTGTTTTACCATAAAAAATATTATATACATTTACAATCATAAAAAAAACATATAATGAAAAACATAAAAAATATTTTAATTGTGCTTACAATATCAACAACTATAATTTGTTGTAAAAAAGCAGACTCACAAAACTTCACAGAGTTAACAAAATCATATTTTAATGATAAAAACGCCTTAGATCCAATAGGAGCCACCCAAAACAGTCAACATCAATTCGATGGTGAATTGGTTTTTGATATGACGGATAGTTTTAGGAAAAAGCAAATTATTTTTTTCGATACATACGGAAAATCGTTAGCCAAGATTGACGAGAGTAACCTGTCAGAAGAAGAAAAAAATAGTTTCGAAATTATGAAATGGGAAATTGATGGTGGTAAAAAAATGCTTGAAATTCCTACGAATCTTATACCAATTCACCAGTTTTGGGGAACACATCTAACGATGGCTCAATATGCAGGAGGAACGAGCGCACAGCCGTTTAAAACCGAGAAAGATTATACAAACTTCTTGTCTAGACTCGAAAAATATTCCGTTTGGATAGATTCCGCAATGGTTTACATGAGAAAAGGAATTGCCCAAAATGTAGTTTTACCAAAAGCATTGACCCTAAAAGTTATTCCACAATTTGCAACAATGGAAACGCCAAATGTCGAGGATAATGTGTTTTATTCTTCCATCAAAATAATGCCAAAATCGTTTTCTGATCAAACAAAGAAAGATTTGACTCAAAAATACGTTATGTTTATTAATGAAAAATTAATGCCACAATACAAAAAAATGGCAACTTTTTTGAAAGATGAATATTTACCAGCCTCTAGAAACACAAGTGGTTTAGAAGGAATTTCTTTTGGTAAAAAATTATATGCTGCCTATGTAAAACAATGGACAACTACAGAAATGAAGCCCGAAGAAATACATGCGCTTGGTTTAAGCGAAGTAGCTCGATTAAATGCTGAAATGGAAAAAGTTAAAACCCAAGTTGGTTTTAAAGGAACCCTAAAAGAATTTTTGAATGATGTCCGAAATAAAAAAGAACTAAAACCATTTACAAAACCCGAACAAGTTATTGCTAATTTTGAAAGTATTTATGCACGAATTAAACCAAATGTGGACAAACTTTTTGCATTGCAACCCAAAACAAAATTCGAAATTCGACGTACAGAAGCCTTTAGAGAAAAAACAGCAAGTGCCGAATATTCTCAAGGTGCAGCGGACGGATCCCGACCAGGAATTTTTTATGTTCCAATTCCAAATGCTTCAGAATATAACACTCTGGAAGACGAAGATTTGTTTTTGCACGAAGCCATTCCAGGACATCATTTTCAAATTTCATTACAGCAAGAAAGTACAATCTTGCCCGATTTTAGAAAATTCAATTGGTTTGGTGCCTATGGCGAAGGTTGGGCTTTGTATTGCGAAAGTTTAGGAAAAGAACTTGGATTATATAAGGATCCATATCAATATCTTGGAATGCTCAACGACGAAATGCACCGTTCCATTCGGTTGGTTGTGGATACTGGATTACACAGCCAAGGCTGGACTCGTGAACAAGCAATTCAGTACTCGCTAGACAACGAGGCGGCAGGAATCGATAATATTACATCGGAAGTAGAACGTTATATGGCAATTCCGGGACAAGCGTTATCATACAAAATAGGACAACTAAAAATTATTGAATTACGCAAAAAAGCACAGGAAAAATTGAGTTCAAAATTTGATATTAGAACATTCCATCAAAAAGTTTTGGAATCTGGAGTAATGCCTTTGGCACTTTTAGAGAAAAAAATTAATGCCTGGATCGAAGAAAAATAATCGGTTATTAAAATGCTTTTCGTTTGAGAAGCATTTTTTTTGAGAACAAGTTCAAAATAGTATAAAAAATAACTCGACTCTAAAAGACTAAATCTTGCTTTACGACCCTGATTACTAGTTGTTTTAGTTTAAACAAAGGGTTTATTGATTAGGATATGTTAGATTTGATATATACTAATTGGAACTTCATCAATAGTAACAACGTATTTTTTCAATATTAATTTATAAAAAACAACAATATGAGTTTTTTAACTGCAGAATGGAACGATCTGGCCTTAATCAACTACGAAATCAATCCCGAAATTTTAGAAAATTATGTTCCAAAAGGAACAGAACTCGATTTGTGGAACGGCAAATGTTACATCAGTTTAATTGGTTTTATGTTTGAAAATGTTCGGGTTTTAGAAATTAAAATTCCGTTTCATGTCAATTTTGAAGAAGTCAATTTGCGTTTTTATGTAAAAAGATATGAAGATGGAATTTGGAAACGCGGCGTTGTATTTATAAAAGAAATTGTTCCGAAACACGCCATTTCGATTGTTGCAAATACGTTGTATAAAGAACACTATCAAACCTTGAAAATGCGCCATTCTAGAACTGAAAGCGAAACTTCAAAATTTTTTCTATACAAATGGAAAAAAGATAACAAATGGAATTCCATATCAATGAAAACTAATAAAAATCCAATTCCAATAGAATTGAATTCTGAAGCTGAATTCATAACCGAACATTATTTTGGTTACACAAAATTTAACGAAAGTAAAACTATAGAATACGAAGTTACGCATCCAAGATGGGAACAATTGGAAGTTATTGATTATAAAATTGATGTAAATTTTGAAAACATTTACGGCAAAGATTTTGAATTTTTACAAGATTTAGAACCAATTTCAACCTTTTTAGCCTTGGGATCAAAAATAACAATTGAAGGTAAAAAAACGATATGATGAAAACGCTAGAAAATCAAACCTTATTATACGACGAAGATTGTCCGCTTTGTCGCGTCTATACTTCTGGATTTATAAAAACTGGAATGCTAGACGAAAATGGCAAAAAACCGTATTGTCAATTATCTGATGAGGAACAAAATTTTATTGATGTAAAACGTGCTTCAAACGAAATTGCATTAGTCGATAACGAAAACAAAACCGTAATTTATGGTATAGATAGTTTGCTGAAAGTTATTGGGTTTTCATTTCCATGGATGGAAAAAATTGGAAATTGGATACCCGTGAAACTCCTCTTGAAAAAGTTGTATTCCTTTATTTCTTATAACCGAAAAGTAATAATTCCGAGTAAAGTTAGTAAACAAATAAAACTACAATGTGTTCCTGATTTTAGTTACAAATGGCGATTTATTTATATTGTTTTTGCTTGGTTAGTTTCGAGTTTTATTGTTTCTAATTACCTGAAATTTTTACATTTAGAACACCACAGTTTTAGTTTAATTACCTTTGGAATATTCATTCAGTTGCCGATACAAGGTTTGTTTCTAATAAAATATAATAAAGAAATTGAGTTGAACTACATAGGGAACTTAATTACAATTTCTCTTTTTGCAAGTTTAGTTTTGATGCCAATTTTGATTCTAAATTTACTTTTTTATATAAATTCAACTTTTAATTTCGTTTATTTTTTAACTACCATTTTGGTAATGATTTATGAACATTATCGCAGATTATCAATTCTTGAATTGCCGAAACATTTAGTATTGACTTGGATTATTTTTATTTTATTTATGATTCATTCAATAGTGTAAAAAAAACCTCAACATTTTTTAACTTTTCGGACGTATTTGTTGGTCTAAAATTTCAACAAAAAACAACAATAATTGTTTGAATTTTTGCAATTACTGACTAAATTAAAATAAAAAAAATCGTAACTCTTTATAAATAAAGACATTACGATTTAGTTTTGTACTCGGGACGGGACTTGAACCCGTACGACCATTACAGTCACTGGATTTTAAGTCCAGCGTGTCTACCAATTTCACCACCCAAGCGGTTATTTTACAATTAAATTTATAAAAAAATTAATTTTGGTTTGAGCGAAAAACGGGGCTCGAACCCGCGACCTCGACCTTGGCAAGGTCGCGCTCTACCAACTGAGCTATTTTCGCATTTTCAAAATTTCAACTATGCAATACTTTGTTGGTAATGCGAGTGCAAATTTAGTGTTTTAATTTACTTTTGCAAGTATTTTACATAAAAAATAATAATTTATATTACAATTCATTGATGTAGAGATTCATGAAACTTACTTCTTTGTTAACATCCGCTTAATCTCATTCAATTTCATCATTGCTTCGATTGGAGTTAGCGTATTAATATCCAAATTCAAGATTTCTTCTTTTATTTCTTCTAATAAAGGATCATCTAGATTAAAGAAACTCATTTGCATCTCGTCTTTTTCTTGTTTAATGCCCGTTAATGCATCCCCGCCGTGATTTTTTTCGAGTTTTTTTAGTAATTTTTGGGCTTTCAAAATTACGGTTTGTGGCATTCCAGCCATTTTCGCTACGTGAATTCCAAAACTGTGAGCAGAGCCGCCTTTTACCAATTTTCTGATAAACAAAACCGTATCTTTCAATTCTTTGACCGAAACATTATAATTCTGAATTCTAGGCAATAAATCGGTCATTTCATTCAACTCGTGATAATGTGTGGCAAACAACGTTTTAGGCTTGCTTGGATGTTCATGCAAAAATTCGGCAATTGCCCAAGCGATTGAAATTCCGTCGTAAGTGCTTGTTCCACGACCAATTTCGTCTAGTAAAACCAAACTTCTGTCGGAAATATTATTCAAAATCGAAGCCGTTTCGTTCATTTCGACCATAAAAGTCGATTCTCCCATCGAAATATTGTCTGATGCTCCAACTCTAGTGAAAATTTTATCTACAATTCCCATTTTCAAACTTTCGGCGGGAACAAAACTTCCCATTTGTGCCAACAAAACAATCAAAGCCGTTTGACGCAAAATAGCCGATTTTCCTGACATATTGGGTCCAGTAATCATAATTAATTGCTGAGTTTCTCGGTCTAAAAAAACATCGTTGGCAATATATGGCATTCCAACTGGCAACTGTTTTTCGATAACTGGGTGGCGACCATTCTTGATGTCTAACTCGAAACTTTCGTCTAGTTGCGGACAAACATATTTGTTTTCGATTGCCAATTGCGTGAACGAAGTCAAACAATCCAGTTGCGCCACCAAATTAGCGTTTAATTGAACTGGTTTAATATACGTAGCAATCCAAGCGATTAATTGCTCGAAAAGTTCAGATTCGATTTTCTGAATTTTTTCTTCGGCTCCAAGAATTTTAGTTTCATATTCTTTTAATTCTTCGGTAATGTATCTTTCGGCATTGACCAAAGTTTGCTTGCGAATCCATTCGGTTGGTACTTTGTCTTTGTGCATGTTTCGCACTTCGATATAATATCCAAAAACATTATTGAACGATATTTTTAATGAATTAATACCTGTTGCCAAAGATTCGCGCTTTTCAATTCCCTCAAGATATTCTTTTCCAGATGATGATATTGCACGTAAATCGTCTAACTCTTCGTTAATTCCTTTGGCAATTGCATTTCCTTTTGAGATAGCAACTGGTGCTTCTTGATTTAATGTTTTTAAGATTTTTTCTCGCAACAAATCACAACTGTGCAACGAGTCGCCAATAATTTTTACGGCTTCTTGTGGACTTTGCAACGCCAATGTTTTTATGGGAATAATTGCATCAAGCGATTCTTTAAGGTAAACCACTTCGCGAGGCGAAACTTTTCCTGTGGCGATTTTCGAAATCAATCTTTCTAAATCCGAAATTTGTTTTATTTGGGTTTGAATGCTTTTCAGAACTGCCTGATTTTCTTTGAAATAAGATACTACTTCGTGGCGGTTTCTTATTTTATTAATATCTTTCAAAGGCAACGCCAACCAACGTTTTAACAATCGCGAACCCATT
Source organism: Bacteroidota bacterium (assembly GCA_043738745.1). Lineage (GTDB taxonomy): Bacteria > Bacteroidota > Bacteroidia > Flavobacteriales > Flavobacteriaceae > Flavobacterium. The sequence goes on along the minus strand of JAYUFL010000225.1, from coordinate 1,031 downwards.
GGAGAATTCGTTTTATCGATTACATCTAATAATGTTACCGCATTTGGATTATACGAATGGTACAATTCTAAGTTACGAATTGTAAATCGATCCATCCAAACATAAGCATCTTCTGCAATTCGGGAAATTGATGTAATGTGTTGGCGTTTATTGTGTTGTGTCTCCGACAAATAATACAAAATTGCTCCCGATGCAATAATTCCTTCGTTCAAATCTTCTATTCCAAAACCTTTTAATGAAATGGTCTGAAAATGATTGGTTAATGTTTCAACGGCATAATCTTCTTTAAAAACCCAATCTTCAAGATAAAAATTATGAAAATCTTCACCAAAAGTTTCCTTAAACGTGGCTTTGTTTTCTTTAGGAATTAATACTTCACTTGGTTGAAAATTTTGCAATAATTTATCAATATATTCGTCATTGCCTTGAGCAGTAAGGAATTCGCCTGTCGAAATATCCAAAAAAGAAACACCAATATTTTTTTTCCCAAAATAAACCGAAGCCAAAAAATTATTAGATTTAGATTGCAAAACTTCGTCATTCATTGAAACTCCCGGCGTAACCAATTCGGTAACACCCCGTTTCACAATCGTTTTTGTCATTTTTGGATCCTCAAGTTGGTCACATATTGCTACACGAAGCCCCGCTTTGACCAGTTTTGGCAAATACGTATTAATAGAATGATGCGGAAAACCCGCCAAAGCCGTTTCGGTTGGTGAACCTGCGCCACGTTTTGTAAGTGTAATACCAAGAATTTTTGATGCTCGAACGGCATCGTCGCCAAAAGTTTCATAAAAATCGCCCACACGAAAAAGCAAACAAGCATCGGGATATTTCCGTTTTATCTCGTTGTATTGCTTCATTAACGGCGTTTCTTTGACCATTTTATCAGAGTTTGGCACTATATTTGTTATTTGATGGATTATAAAAAAGCGAATTTAATTATTTAAAATAGTATTGGACAATAAAAATATATTAATTTTAATAATGTTTTTTATTTCATATTAAATTTTATTTTACATTTGCTTTAC
>JAYUFL010000224.1:0-2894 GCA_043738745.1 Bacteroidota bacterium | reverse complement strand
AATTCAAAATAAATCTCTAATTGCAGAATTAGAACTTGGAGAAAAAAGTGGTAAAATTCGAAATTTTAACCGAACGGAAAATCTAAAACGGTTAAATGAAAATTTTCAAAAGTAATGGCGGAATATATCATAAGTGAAAAAGCATTAGACGATTTGAATAATATTTGGATTTACACTGCCGAAAATTGGTCGATTGAACAAGCGAACCGATATTATAATTTGATAATGGACGAAATAGAATTTGTTGCTGAAAATTTTGAAACAACCAAAGATTTCGGAAGCATTCGAAAAGATTATCGATATTCAAAAGTGAAATCACATTTAATATTTTGTAAACGAGTTGAAAATATAGAAATGGAAGTTGTGAGAATTTTGCACGAAAAAATGGATATTAAAAATAGAATTAACGATTAAAAAAAGAAAAAGCGATAGCACAACAGCGGTTTGGCGCAATTACTTCGTCTGTTCGCTCTTGCAGGCTCGGGTGGGGTTTTAGGCAAACTTTAAAGTTGGTTTTGTACTTGCAAGTTCGGTCTTTAATTTATACATTTTGCTTTCAAAACCCCAAAATTTCCAAAGTCACGATAAGTTAACCGCTACTTTTCTATAGAAACTGAAGAACGAATAACATCTAAACAATAAATAAAAATGAATTTTAGAATATTAACTTGCTTTATATTATTAACACTATCGATAAAAATGTTTTCTCAAGAAAATGCACCACATTTGAAAGGTAAAGTTAACATTTCAATCAAAGAGGGAACTTTAGAATGCGACTTAACATTAAGTAATATTCCGAGAATAAAAGATTATTTAATACGTTTAAATTCAGGAATGAATTTATTGAATATAAGAAGTAAAAAACCAAACGATTTTGTGCTCGGATATGACAAATCTGATAAAGATTCAACTTCAACTGGAGAATCATCTGCTTATTATTTTCCAGGAAATGCAAAAAATACTAAATTTCTTCCAGAAGTACTGCAATTTAGATATGTCGGAAAATTTCCTGTAGCAAACGATACAATTGAAAACTTCACAAGACAAGATTGGAAAGGAAATATCGCATTTAATGGAATTTCAGTAAGGAGTGATGGAAGTCAAAGCGCGTGGTATCCGATTATATATGATGCAGAAAAAGATATTGCTTATGACAGAGTAGCCTATGATATTGAATTAAATTGCATTGATTGTTCTTCAATTTATGCAAACGGAAATAAACCAGTAAGTGCAAATTCAGCACATTTAATAAGTAACGAACCGCAAGAGATTGCTTTGTATTGTGGAAATTATGATTTTATTGATGATGGTAATATTGCTATTTTAAATCCTAAATTTCCTAAAGAGAAAATTGACCAATTTTCAAATCTTGTTTCTAGTTATAAAAAATATTACGAGCAAAAATTAAATATAAAATTTAATCAAACTCCTACTTTTATAAATACTACTCCTACTTCTAAAAAGAATGCTTGGCTCTTTGTATCATATCCTACAATTATGGGAATTGGCTGGGGTAAAAATGGATTAGCAGGAATATTTGAAGAAAAATCTCAAAAATTCTACAAGCCAATGATAGCACACGAATTAGGTCATTATTACTTTGGAACCGTCAAGGTATTTAATTCAGAATTGGGAGATATGATGTCTGAAGGATTTACTGAATATATGGCATTGAAATTGACCGAAGAAATCCAAGAAGAAAAGGCTTATGAAGATGTATTGGTTAAAAAATATAAAAACTTAAAAAATTTTAAGCCTAATTCTTTTTCAATTGTCAAATCTATAAATGACATTGCTGACAGACAAATTTATGTTTATGACTATGCTCCAATAATTTTTATAGCAATTGAGAAAGAAATTGGAAAAAAGAAAATGTGGGAGTGGTTAAAGAATATTTTGGAAACAAAAGCAGAGTTTACTAATTATAACTTCTTGATTTCAACCATAAAGAACACTTTAAAAAATGATAAAAAAACAGAACTTATTGTAAAACAATACTTTAATAATATTAATTCAATAGAAAACGCAATAAAAAAAATATCCGAAAAATAAAAAACAGAACACAACAGCGAGGTTTGGCATCCCATCATTTGTGGGACGAGAAGTTTTTTAGCAAACTATAAAGTTGTTTTTGTACTTGCAAGTTAGGTCTTAAATCGATATATTTGACTTATGAAATATCCAAATTAACGCCGATCCTCAATACGTTGTCAGAGATATTCAAGGTCAGAGATATTCAAGTAAATATTTAAACCATTATAAAAAAGAAAAGTCTAACTAATAAATTAAACTATTATGAAAACAAAAAAATATTTTCACAAAACAATTCTTTTGATTATTATACTATCTATTTTTAGTTGTTCTAAATCTGATGGTACATCATCAAACACCGAACCATCAACAAATAATACATCAATTAATGTCCCCTCTGTTTATTCAAAAATATATGGAGCTACAAGTGTTACTTCTGATGGTACTTTTATTACAATTAAAACTAGTGATCAACCAGACCACAAAAGTGCTTATTGGGCTAATACTAATCCTCTATATGAAGTTTTTACGCCATCTGCAACTAGTCCATCGTATACTGGTGGTGTATTTATTAAAGCTCCAAATAATATTACAGCACAAACTATTACCTTGAAAATACCTTTAAACCCTATAGTTGCAACTACGCATAGTCCTACACCAATGGGCGTCATAGGTGTAGCATTAGATGGAGTTCCTTTTTTTAATCAATATGCAGCAGGAGGGGTTGCATTGGGTGGTGAATTAAATGGTTTTGACCAAGCATGGGGACATCCACAAGCATCAGGTATGTATCATTACCATGTTGAACCATATTATTTAACAACAACTAAATCTGGAGCAACTAAATGGGGTTTAATGGGTTT
>JAYUFL010000223.1:0-8064 GCA_043738745.1 Bacteroidota bacterium | reverse complement strand
AAGGCTGAGATTATACCCAACGAACTTAGAACAGGTAATGCTGTTTAAGGAAAATGACAAAAATAGCGTGCACGCTATTTTTGTTATAGGAAACATTTTAATTTAACAACAGAATAATTGCCCCTTTTATTTGTAAAAACATTTTTACGAATGAAAACTATTTTTATCACAAAATTACAAAGTCACAAATTCAAGAATTTAGAATTTTATTTGTCTTTTATCTTTCTTTTAACATCTATTATCTCTTTTTCTCAACAAATAGAAAAAGATACAACTACCACAGGCCTCGACGAAGTTATTGTTAATGCAACTCGCGTTACCGACAAAACCCCAATGACGTTTAGCGATTTTTCCAAAAAAGAAATTGCAAGTCGAAATTTAGGGCAAGATATTCCAATTCTAATGAATTATTTGCCATCGGTAGTTACAACTTCCGATGCTGGAAATGGTTTTGGATATACTGGAATTAGGGTTCGTGGCTCCGATGCAACACGTGTTAATGTAACCGTAAACGGAATTCCATACAACGATTCCGAAAGTCAAGGTACTTATTTTGTCGATTTACCCGACTTTGCCTCGTCTTTGCAAAGCATTCAGTTGCAACGCGGAGTAGGAACATCTACCAACGGCAGTAGTGCTTTTGGCGCAAGTCTTAACATGTTGACCGATAGTTATTCTAAAACAAGCAATGGCGAAATTTCCAATTCTTTCGGGAGTTTTAATTCTCGAAAAAGTACCGTAAAATTTAGTACCGGTTTAATGAACAATCGTTTCGAAATTGCAGGGCGATTATCGAATTTGCATTCCAATGGCTATATTGATAGAGCGTCATCGGACTTGAAGGGCTATTTTTTGCAAGGAACTTATGTTGGCAAAACAACCTTAATTAAAGCAATTGTTTTTGGAGGAAATGAAAAAACCTATCAGGCTTATTATGGCATTGACGAAGCGACTCTAAAAATCAATCGAACAGAAAACCCAATTGGTGTATTTACAGACGAGTTTGGAGCAAAACGCTTCTATGATAACGAAACTGATAACTACAAACAAGATCATTATCAACTGCATTGGAATGAAAAAATAACTAACAGATGGAATAGTAATCTTGCATTTCATTACACAAAAGGTTTAGGTTATTACGAAAATTATAAAGAAGATGTTTCTTTTTCCGACTATGGATTAGCGCCAGTTTCAGGACAAACGACTACTGACTTAATTCGTCAAAAGTGGTTGGACAATGATTTTTATGGAATTACTTTTTCTACAAATTATAAAGATCAAAAACTCGATTTTATTTTTGGTGGAAGTGCCAACATCTACGAAGGAAAGCATTTTGGAAAAGTAATTTGGGCAAGATTTGCATCAAGTTCAGAACTCGGCGATCATTATTATGATGATTTTGCCAAAAAAACAGACGTTACTATTTTTGCGAAAGCGACTTATAAATTAGAGGACGGTTTTATTCTTTATGGCGATTTACAATATCGAAATGTTAACTACAAAGCCAATTTCGACCCTGCAAATTTAGTAAACGAAACCTTTAGATTCTTGAATCCAAAAGCAGGAGTTACTTATCTAGTAAATAAAAATCAAAATATTTATTTTTCTTATGCCAAAGCAAACCGCGAACCCAACAGAACAGATTACGAAAACGGAGCACCCAAACCCGAAAAACTAGACGATTTCGAATTGGGTTGGCATTTTGCAAATTCTAAAATGCAATTAAACATAAATGGATTTTATATGTTATACAAAGATCAATTGGTTCTTACAGGTGCAATCGATCCAGTTGGAAGTCCAATTCGAACCAACGTAGGCAAAAGTTTTAGACGTGGAATAGAAGTAGATGCAACAATTAAAGTCTCTGAAAAATGGAGTATTCAACCAAATATTGCGATTAGTGAAAATAAAAATGTTGATTTCGTAAATGATAATGGAACAAGTTTAACAAATCTTGGAAACACAAATATTGCCTATTCTCCAAAAATTGTTGCTGGAAATATTTTGAGTTTTTCGCCAGCAAAAAATTGGCAATTATCGATGTTATCTAAATTTGTTGGGGAACAATTTTTGTCTAATATTGAAGACCAAAATTCAAAACTGAAAGATTATTTCATTCAGGATTTTCGTGTAGGTTTTGTCATAGAGCCTAAAAAAATCTTTAAAGCCATTGAGTTTTCGTTATTGGCAAATAATGTTTTTAATACCTTATATATTTCTAACGGAGCAGATTACGGTGGTGGCTATGTAGTTTATTTTCCGCAAGCAAGAAGTAATTTTATGGCAGGAATAAATTTGAAATTTTAAAAATGTATTAGACTTAAAAAATCTAAAACAATAAAATGTAACTTATTTAAAATGAAGTTAAAAGCAATAAAAAAGAAATTTAGCAAACTCATTTGCTTTCTAAATAAATAAGTGTACTTTTGCAGTCCAAAATTCCGATTAATTGAATTTTGGGCAAATGTTTAATTAAAAATAAAATTATTGTGAACGCATTAAGCTACAAAACAGTATCAGCAAGCAAAGCAACCGTATCCAAAGAATGGATTGTGGTAGACGCTGACGGTCACAACTTGGGACGTCTTGCATCAAAGGTCGCTATGATCTTAAGAGGTAAGTACAAACCAAGTTACACGCCGCACGTGGACTGTGGAGATAACGTAATTGTTATCAACTCAGAAAAAATCAACCTTACAGGTAACAAAATGGATGAAAAAACATACATTCGTCACACAGGTTACCCAGGAGGACAAAGATCTTTGACTGCAAAAGTATTGCAATCAAAAAATCCTGCACTTCTAGTAGAAAAAGCAGTAAAAGGAATGTTACCTAAAAATAAATTAGGAGCAGAACTTTTCAGAAATCTAAATGTTGTTGTTGGAACAGAACACAAACAAGGTGCTCAAAAACCAAAAACAGTTAATCTAAACGATCTTAAATAATGGCCACTATACACAAAATTGGACGTAGAAAATGTGCCGTAGCACGTGTTTACGTATCTGAAGGAACTGGACAAATAACAGTTAACAAAAAACCATTTGCAACTTATTTTCCAACTGCAACTTTACAATACAAAGTGTTACAGCCAATGTCAATGACAGAAAATGTGACAAACTATGATGTAAAAGTAAACGTTTATGGTGGTGGATCAACAGGTCAAGCAGAAGCAGTTCGTATGGCACTTGCAAGAGTAATGTGCGAAGTTGGTGAAGGTAACAGAGCCATATTGAAGCCAGAAGGTTTGTTAACTAGAGATCCAAGAATGGTTGAACGTAAGAAATTCGGTCAGAAGAAAGCTCGTAAGAGATTTCAATTCTCTAAACGTTAATATTGTCTGTTTTATACATTGGTATAAGACAAAAACTAAAATAATTTCAAAAACAATGTTATTGTTGCTCTGCCAAGGTAGGGAATTAGTTTAGCATCTAAATGGGTTTGAAAGTTTAAAAGTTTAAAAGTTTAAAAAAGTTTAGTTAAAACTAAACATTCTAAATATTTTAAATCTAATAAATTTAAAAAAAAACATTGCTAATCAACAGAACGTAAACTAAGAAAAAAATGTCAAACAAAGTAGAAGTAAAAGAATTACTAGAAGCAGGTGTTCACTTCGGACACATGACTAGAAAATGGGATCCAAACATGGCTCCTTACATATATATGGAACGTAATGGTATTCACATTATCAATCTATATAAAACTGCCGCAAAAATCGAAGAAGCTAACGAAGCTATCAAGAAAATTGCAGCATCTGGTAGAAAAATATTATTCGTTGCTACCAAAAAACAAGCAAAAGACATCGTTGCGGAAAAAGCAGCTGCGTGTAACATGCCATACATTACAGAAAGATGGCCTGGTGGAATGTTGACTAACTTCGTTACTATTCGTAAAGCAGTTAAAAAAATGTCAACAATTGACAAGATGAAAAAAGATGGAACTTTTATGACTCTGTCTAAAAAAGAGCGTCTTCAGGTAGATCGTCTTCGTGCAAAATTAGAAAAAAATTTAGGTTCAATTGCAGATATGTCTAGACTTCCTGCAGCATTGTTTGTAGTAGATATTAAATCTGAGCACATTGCAATAAAAGAAGCACAAAAACTAAATATTCCGATTTTTGCAATGGTTGATACGAATTCTGATCCACGTGAAGTAGATTATGTTATCCCTGCAAATGATGATGCTTCTAAATCAATCGATAAAATTTTATCTTTAGTAACGGCTGCAGTTGTTGACGGATTAGCAAACAGAACTTCTGATGCGTCTGACGAAAACACTACTGAAACTGTTGCAAAAGTTGCTCCAGTTGATGTTGCTGCTAAATCAATAGTAGTTGAAGAAGTTGTTGTTGAAGCAACTCCAGAAGCTGAAGTTAAAACAGAAGAATAAATAAAACAATTTAAAGATTGAATATTCAAGAATTAAAAAATTATTGCTATAACTAGTATAATAAAATTTAGTTCTTGAATATTTCAGTCTTTTAATCTTTAAAACAAAAAATAAAATGGCAACAATTACTGCTGCGGATGTAAATAAATTGAGAACAATGACAGGTGCAGGAATGATGGACTGCAAGAAAGCGCTTGTTGAATCAGATGGAGATTTTGATTTAGCAATCGAAAACCTTCGTAAAAAAGGACAAAAAGTGGCTGCAAACCGCTCTGATAGAGAATCTACAGAAGGTGCTGCAATTGCAGCAGTTAATACAGATAAAACTGTAGGTGTTGTTATTACGCTAAATTGTGAAACTGACTTTGTAGGAATGAACGAAAGTTTTGTAAAAATGGCTACAGAAATGGCTTATTTAGCATTAAATTTCAAAACTAAAGAAGAATTTTTAGCTGCAGATTTCCACGGAATTTCTGTTGCAGAGAAATTAATCGAACAAACAGGTGTTATTGGCGAAAAATTAGAGATCAGAACTTTCGAAAGATTAGAAGGTGCATTTGTGGGATCATACATTCATTCTGGAAATAAAATCGCTACAATAACTTCACTTTCTGCTACAATAGAAGGTGCCGATGAAGCAGCAAGAAACATTTCTATGCAAGCCGCTGCAATGAATCCAATCGCTTTGGACGAAGCTGGTGTAGATGCTGAAGTTATTGCTAAAGAAATTGAAATTGCTAAAGATTTATTGCGTCAAGAAGGAAAGGCAGAAGCAATGATTGACAATATTGCAAAAGGAAAATTAGGTCGTTTCTTTAAGGATAACACTTTAGTAAATCAAGATTATATCAAAGACAGTTCTATGAGTGTTGCTGCTTATGCAAAAACGGTTGGTGTAACTGTTACAGGTTTCAAAAGAGCCGCCTTAGGATAAAGATTTTAAGTTTTTAAAATATAAAATCCCATTTCAAATTTTTGAAATGGGATTTTTTTTAATATGCAAATAAAAAAGAATATTTAGTTAAGTGACATTTTTTTAACACATTATTCATCTTTATTTTTTCGAAAATATAGCATAACAATTAGTTATCGGACGCATACCATTCAGCAAAAGAACTTTCTGTTTCTTGTAGTTTTAACGAATGCAATTGAACATTTTTGGGTAACCTATTTTTTATTTTTTGAGCAAAATCAATGACCATATTTTCGCTTGTTGGCTGATAAGTTACCAAAATTACATGATGTCCACGAGTTTGTAGTTCATGAGCCAATTCGAGATGAGGTGTTGTTTGGTTAAAAACAGTTGCATGATCGAATTTGTCAACAATTTCTTCTTTTACTATTTTTTTTAAATCTGTAAAATCAATAACCATTCCAAATTTCACATTATTTCTATCGTCAATTGGCATACCTATTACGGTTACAGAAAGTTTATAACTATGTCCATGGACGTTTTTGCATTTGCCGTCATATCCGTAAAGCGCATGTCCTGTTTCGAAACTAAATTGCTTAGTGATTCTAATTTTACTCATTATGTTCTGTTTAAAACACAAATTTAGTAATTCTTGCTTTCTAAAACCTAATATTCTATTTGCATTTAAAGAATATTTTAAGTTATCTTTGTAACAATTGGGGGATTAGCTCATTTGGCTAGAGCGCTTGCCTGGCAGGCAAGAGGTGGTCGGTTCGAATCCGATATTCTCCACAATTTTTTTTTGTCTTTAAATGTAAGGTCTTAATAGAGTTTCATAAAAAACCTTTAAATTTTGTCAAATTTTTTGGCTCTATATATCTGGATTTTTACCTAAACAAAAAACTACAACTTTTTTAGGGCTGTAGTTTGTGTTTGCTCTCGTGTTTGGGCACGGAAAATACTTCCGAGCTATCCAAACCTACATTTTTATTACAAATCCGAGCGATCGGGTTGATTTAGCGATTTCTAACAAAAGAATGAAAGATAATTTGCAACTTTTAATTACCCAATAAATTATGAACCTTCAAGTATTACACGACAGCAACGGCAATAATTCGGGCGTTTATATTCCACCGCAAGAATGGACTTTGATAAAACAGCAATATCCTGATATTGAAGAAATTTCTAACGATATTCCTGACTGGCAAAAAAAACTTTTAACATCACGATTAGAAGCAATCGCCAAAAATCCTGAACGTGTTAAACCAATTCAAGGCTTATTCGATGCGCTTAATAAAAAAGTGAAGCGATGATTGAAGTTGATTTTGAACTAAATTATTTTGATGAAGTTGATGACGATATTGAGATTGCCAAACTTTGGTATTATGAGCAAAGTCCTGATACTGATTTAGAAGAACGTTTTGCCGATTCCATAAAAGAGGCTATTGCTAAACTGCAAAAAAATCCTTTTATCTATTATCCAATTTTTGAAAATATTCGTGTGGCTCATCCTAAATTTTTTCCTTATGGCATTCATTTTATTATCAACGAAGTCAAAAAAGAAATTCTAATTGTTGCTATTTTACATAATAAACAAGATAAAAGTAAATTGATTGAACGGTTTTAAATTGCTTTTATAATAACAATAAACCCGAGCAAATACTCGGGTTTATTGTTTTAAACTAAACTTATTCCGTTATGTTTTTCTATTTTTAAAAACTCTTTTTTAAATAATTGTAATGTATATTCTTTGTTATACATTGAAAGATTTTTATCATTCCAATGTAACTTTTTTAAAACTATTTTATTTGAAGAGTCTAAATAATTTTCTATTTCATACTCTCCTTTGAAAGCAGAACTAATTATTTTTTTAACTTCATTAATCACTAAATTATTTCGAAAATAAATTAACATTTCACTATTTTCATAAAGTTGTATTTGAATAAAATCATTTGTTAATTCAACACTTAAATTATAACATTCAGCGTTTTCTATCGTTAAATTCAAATAATTTTTAGATAGTAGATAATACGTAAACCTTACTTCTTTTGGCATTCTCAGAAAAAAAGTAAGCAACTCAATAACAATATAATTAAAATTATTATGCTGATTATTAATTTTATTTAAATCTGAAAATATTTCTTCTTTTGTAATCATTATAAACCAATTTTACCCCACTTTGCAGGATTAAGAATTAAATGATAATTTTTAGCAAAATCAAAATTAATATGTGTAGCATAAATTTTTTCTAATCCTACAACAAAACTATGTCTTTCTAATCTTACCATATAACCACTTGCTTTGTGTAATATTCCTAATTTAAAAGTATATTGACCTGCAGTTCTATAAACAAATGGACTTGAAACAAATTTAAATCCTTTTCCAACTAATCCTAAAACTTTTCCTCCTGCATACCACTCAAAAATAGTATTATCTTCAGTAATTGCACCAGTAGCCATTTTGAAGTTTACTTTATAACCGTAACCTCTTAAAGAACCATTCATACCACCGTGACCCGCTATACCTTCAACAGATGTTGAACTAAAAACACTACCATCATCATTGTACATCGTGTCGGTCTTATCACCACCATTGTTGTTTATCTGTTTTCCGTTTTTGTCTTGGAAAACCCATTGTCTTTTTTTTGTTTGTATATACTATCTTTATACAAAATAATTCCAATAATAGTAATTACTGAACAAGTAATTCTAAAAATAGTTTCATCATTTAATTTAAACATGTTTGCTCATCCTGTAATTATTTAT
>JAYUFL010000222.1:0-48376 GCA_043738745.1 Bacteroidota bacterium | reverse complement strand
AACCAATGTAGAAAACTTTAAACTTTCGGGACCAAATATTAATGCTGATATTAAAAAAATGTCTTTTTTAGATCATCGAGGATTGTTTGTGGATGATTTGAGTTCTAAATTTTCTTATACAAGAAAACAAATTCGGCTCGAAAAATTAAATATTGTAACCAATGAATCATTTTTTAGAGGACAAGTTTTATTAAATTACGACCGAAAAGATTTTGCAGATTTCAATAATAAAGTTGTTTTCGATATAAGAATTAATAAAATATCGTTGGCAACCAACGATATTTTTTATTTTTATAAAGATATTGGCAAAAATCAACGCTTTGTAATTAAATCTAAAATTAAAGGAACTTTAAATAATCTTGCAGTAACAAATTTATATTTAGAGGATGCAAAAAATACTCAAATTATTGGAGATGTTAATTTTAAAAACCTTTTCGGAAAAGACGATGCCACATTTTACATGAAAGGAAAATTCGAAAAAATTTCTTCGAACTATGATAATTTAACGGCACTTTTGCCCAATGTTTTGGGTAAAAAACTACCAGCATCTATAAAGAAATTAGGTCAATTTACCATTGTTGGAGATGCAGAGATTTCGTTAAACACAATTAATTCTAATTTTTTGATGACCACGGCATTAGGAAACATAAAATCTGATTTGATTTTAAACAATATTAAAAATATTGACGACGCAAGTTATAAAGGCAATATTGTTCTAGAAAATTTTAATATTGGTTCGTTTTTGAATCGAAAAGAAGTTGGTTTTGTAAGTTTGGATTTGGATTTGAATGGGAAAGGTTTTACACAAAAATATTTGAAGACTAATTTTGCAGGAACAATTTCGAAAGTCGAATATAACAATTACAATTATACCAATATTTCTGTTGATGGAGAACTTAAAAACCCCTTGTTTCATGGAAAAATAAAAGTAAATGATCCAAACTTGAAAATGGATTTTGATGGCATCGTAGATTTGAATAAAAACAATAAAAGTTACGATTTTGATACAAAGATTGAATTTGCAAATCTGAAAAAATTGAATTTTATTAAGGATTCTATTTCGAATTTTAAAGGAAATGTTAAGATGAAAGTTTCAGGTAATTCGATAGATAATTTGGCTGGAAAAGTTTTTGTAACCAACACCACGTATCAAAACAAAAAAGCAACCTATGAGTTTGATGATTTTGAATTAGAATCGTCTTTCGACGAAAATCGAGTACGAACAATAGCCGTAAATTCTCCTGATATTATTGAAGGTAAAATTGTTGGAAAATTTCAGTTTAACCAATTGCGAAAAATGGTCGAAAATTCCATCGGAAGTTTATATACCAATTATCGACCGAATAAAATCATAAAAGGACAATTTCTTAAATTCGATTTTGCGATTTACAATAAAATTATAGAAATTTTTTATCCAGAAATTGTTCTCGATAAAAACACTAAAATTCGAGGTAGTATAAATTCCGACAACGACGAATTTAAATTTAATTTCAATTCGCCAAAAATTGCAGCATTCGAGAATTATTTTGACAACATTAATATCGAAATCGATAATAAAAATCCATTGTATAACGCTTATATTCAGTTGGATAGTATAAAAACAAAACGTTATAAAGTTAGCGATTTTAGTTTAATTAATATTACTCAAAATGATACTTTGTTTGTTAGAACCGAGTTTAAAGGCGGTAATAAAAGTGAGGATTCCTATAATTTGAACTTGTTTCACACCATAAATAAAGACAACAAAAATGTAGTTGGAATTCGAAAATCGGAAATAAAATTTAAAAATAATTTATGGTTTTTAAACGAAAAAGAAACAAAAGATAACACGATAGTTTTCGATAAATTATTCAAAAATTTTACAGTCGATAACATTATTATGTCTCACGAAAACGAATTTATTTCGCTTGCAGGAAATTTGGAAGGAAAATCGAATAAGGACTTGAAATTGAGTTTTAATGAAGTTGATTTAGATAAAATTTCACCCGAATTAGAAAAATTTAAAATCGATGGATTGCTCAACGGCGATATAAATATAAAGCAACAACAAAATATTTATCAACCAACAGCATCGCTAGAAATCGAAAATTTAGCGATAAATAAAATAGAACTCGGAAAACTAAACCTTGACATCGATGGCGACGATAGTCTAACCAAATTTCAGATAAACGCTTCGATAGAAAACCAAAGTGTACAAGCATTTAGTGCCAACGGAAATTTGTCGATTATCGATCAAAATACACTCTTGGATTTGGATTTGAATTTCGAAAAATTTAATTTAGGAATTTTAAGTGGAGTAGGAGGAAGCGTAATTACGGACATTCGTGGCTTTGCATCTGGAAACGCAAAAATTATCGGAAATGTAAATAACCCAGACATTAATGGACGTTTATATCTTGATGATGCAGGACTAAAAATTCCGTATCTAAATGTAAATTATCAGTTCGATGACAACACAGTCGTTGATGTCACAAAAAATAAATTTATTTTGAATAACGTTGCCATGAGTGACAAGGAATATAATTCTCAAGGAATTTTGAATGGTTTTGTTCAACACAAAAATTTTGGAAATTGGAGTTTAAATCTTAAAATAGATTCCGATAATTTAATTGCACTAGACACCAAAGATAGTGACGATGCTGCATATTATGGAAAAGCATTTATTAATGGAAATGCCTCAATAATAGGACCAACAAGTGCTTTGGTTATAAATGTAAATGCAACGTCAAACAAAGGGACTGATATAAAAATTCCTATAAGCGATGCCGAATCTATTGGTAGCAATAATTATATTCATTTTGTGACACCAAAAGAAAAAAATAATATAAAAACAGGAATTGTCGATACTTCAAAAAAATATGAAGGATTAGAGTTAAATTTTGATTTAAATATTACTCCAGATGCCGATATTGAAGTAATTATAAACAAAGATTCAGGACATGGAATGAAAGGAAACGGAGTTGGAACATTAAATTTAGCCATAAATACTTTAGGAAAATTTAATATGACAGGTGATTTTCAGGTTTATAAAGGAAAATATAATTTTAAATACGGAGGAATTATCGACAAAACTTTCGATGTTAAAAAATATGGTTCGATTGTTTGGACAGGTGACCCTTTGCGTGCAGAACTAAACTTAGAAGCCGTTTATAAAACACAAGCAAATCCAGGAGTTTTAATAGAAAATCCAACACTAAACAAAAAAGTTCCAGTAGTATTAACCATCGGAATTAAAGGTAATTTGAGCAATCCCGAACCCGATTTCAGTATCGATTTTCCGACCGTAAGTTCTATTCTAAAATCCGAAATCCAGACCAAATTAGACGATAAAGATATCCGACAAAAACAAGCCTTGGTGCTACTTTCGACAGGAAGTTTTTTGAGTTCCGAAGGTATAAATCAATCATCGTTAGTAACAAGCAATCTTTTTGAAAAAGCCAGTAGTTTATTCGACGATTTGTTTCAGGATCAAGACAGTAAACTGAAACTTGGTTTAGGATATAACCCAGCAGATAAAACCCCTGTTGGTCAGACAAATGCAGGAGGTAGAGTTGATGTAAATTTTTCTTATGCAGGAAACGAAAGGATTACAATTAATGGTAAAGTAGGTGTTCCAGTTGGAGGTGTAAACGAATCGGCAATTGTAGGAAACCTAGAAGTGCAATATCGTGTTAACGAAGATGGAACCCTAAATTTAAGGATTTTTAACAAAGAAAACGAAATAAATTATATTGGAGAAGGTGTTGGATACACTCAAGGTGGAGGTATTTCGTATGAAGTTGATTTTGATACTTTTAAAGAATTTTTGCACAAAGTATTTAAAGGTAAAAAAATTGCTGAAGAAAAAAAATTACCAGTAGATAATTTGCCAGATTCAAATATTGCGCCCATCGATATTACTTTCCCAGAAGAAAAGAAAAAAGACAAAAAAGAATCAAAACCTACCATCGAAGCAATTCCTGCAAAAGAGGATTAAACTTTATATTTTTGTTTACAAACTTTCATTTTCATTAAACTTATTAACGAAAACGTTTGATTTTTTTTCTTATTCAAAAATTAAATCATAATAAAACCCGTAGTAATTCTACTTTACTAAATTTACATTTTAAATATGCCATGCAAAAAGAAATAAAAAAAATAGGAGTGTTAACTTCTGGAGGTGATGCTCCAGGAATGAATGCAGCAATTCGAGCCGTAGTTAGAACCTGCGCATATCATAATGTTGAATGTATCGGAATTTATCGTGGATATCAAGGAATGATCGAAGGCGATTTCAAGGAAATGGGACCAAGATCCGTAAATAATATAGTCAATAAAGGAGGAACAATTTTAAAAACCGCTCGTTCCATGGAATTTATGACTCCCGAGGGCCGCAAAAAAGCCCATTCTAATCTTGTAGCCACTGGAGTAGATGCTCTAGTAATTATTGGCGGTGACGGAAGTTTTACCGGAGCAGAAATTTTTAATAATGAATTCGATTTTCCAGTAATGGGGATTCCAGGAACTATCGATAACGATATTTTTGGTACAAGCCACACTTTGGGTTACGATACAGCACTTAATACAGTTGTTGAAGTTATTGATAAAATCCGTGATACGGCCAGTTCCCACAACCGACTTTTTTTTGTAGAAGTCATGGGGCGCGATGCAGGTCACATTGCATTAAATGCTGGAATTGGTGCAGGAGCAGAGGAGATTTTAATCCCAGAAGAAGATTTAGGACTCGAAAGATTATTAGAATCGTTACGAAAAAGTAAAGCATCTGGAAAATCATCATCAATTGTAGTAATTGCCGAAGGAGATAAAATAGGTAAAAACGTTTTTGAACTCAAGGATTATGTCGAGGAACATTTGCCTGAATACGATGTTCGAGTATCCGTACTAGGTCATATGCAACGCGGTGGTGCACCATCTTGCTACGACAGGGTTCTTGCGAGTAGATTAGGAGTAAAAGCAGTCGAATCTTTATTGGAAGGAAAATCCAACTTTATGGTAGGAATAATGAACGATAAAGTAGCATTAACGCCACTTGAACAGGCTATAAAAGGACACACAGAAATAGATAGAGAATTATTAAGAGTTTCGGATATCATGTCCACATAAAATTAAATTTAAATTGAGAATTAAAAATTAAAAATTAAAAATTTTAAAAAAAAATGTCAAAAGTAAAATTAGGAATAAACGGTTTTGGAAGAATAGGAAGAATAGTTTTTAGAGAATCATACAATAGAGATAATGTAGAAGTAGTAGCAATAAACGATTTATTAGAAGTAGATCATTTGGCTTATTTATTAAAATACGATTCAGTTCACGGACGTTTTGCAGGAAAAGTCGAAGTTATAGACGGTAAACTTTTTGTAAACGATAAACACATCAGAATTACTGCCGAAAAAGATCCCGTAAACCTAAAATGGGATGAAGTAGGAGTAGATGTAGTTGCCGAATGTACTGGTTTTTTCACGACAATCGAAACTGCAAAAGCACACATTACAGGAGGAGCAAAAAAAGTAATCATATCAGCACCATCTGCAGACGCACCAATGTTTGTCATGGGCGTAAATCATGACAAAGCATTAGCCACAGATACTGTAGTTTCTAATGCTTCATGTACAACAAATTGTTTAGCACCACTTGCAAAAGTTATTAACGATAATTTCGGAATTGTCGAAGGATTAATGACCACAGTTCACGCCACAACATCAACACAAATGGTTGCCGATGGTCCATCTAGAAAAGATTGGAGAGGCGGTCGTGCGGCTTCTGTAAATATTATTCCATCATCGACAGGAGCAGCAAAAGCAGTGGGTCAAGTCATTCCAGAATTAAACGGAAAACTAACTGGAATGTCAATGCGCGTGCCAACAATCGATGTTTCGGTAGTTGATTTAACTGTAAAATTAGCAAAAGAAACATCTTACGACGAAATTATGGCTGTTCTAAAAAAAGCATCAGAAAACGAAATGAAAGGAATTTTAGGATATACCGAAGATTTAGTGGTTTCGCAAGATTTTGTGTCAGATTCTAGAACTTCTATTGTTGATGCAAAAGCCGGAATTGGACTAAATTCTACTTTCTTCAAAATCATTTCTTGGTACGATAACGAGTATGGATATTCGAGCAAACTAATCGATTTATCGGTTCATATTGCTGGATTGTAAATAAATAAGAATTAAAAATTGCGAATTACAAATTATTTATAATTTTTAATTCGTTTTTTTTAATTTCAAATTTTAATATTGGATTATGAATTTTTAATTCGTAATTTTTAATTTTTAATTTAAAAAAAACATGAAATTACTCGTAGATAGTGGCTCCACAAAAGCCGATTGGATTTCCATAAACGATCAAGGTAAAGTATTATTTACCACGCAAACACTCGGATTAAATCCAGAAGTGCTCAATAAAGAAGAAATCATAAATCGGTTAAACGATAAATTTGATATTTCTCATAACAAAAACGAAGTCTCTCATTTATTTTTTTACGGAGCAGGCTGCGGAACAGACCGAATGAAAAATTTTCTTTCGGATGTTTTTCAGGAATACTTTCCAAACTCGAGCATTACGGTTCACGAAGACACTTACGCAGCGGTTTATGCCACAACTCCCAAAAACGAAAAAGCAATTGTTTGTATTCTTGGAACAGGGTCCAATTGCAGTTATTTCGACGGAACAGTTTTGCATCAAAAAGTGCAATCTCTGGGTTATATTGCCATGGATGATTGCTCGGGAAATCAGTTTGGACGTCATTTAATTCGAGGATATTATTTCAATAAAATGCCAAAGGATTTAGCCAAAAAATTCGAATCAGACTATAATCTCGATGCCGATATTATTAAACATAATTTGTATAAAGAACCAAATCCTAATGCTTATTTGGCCACTTTTGCAAAATTTTTGATCCAACATAAAGATACCGATTTTTGTAAAAAAATAATCTTTTCTGCCATGGAAGATTTTGTAGAAAATTACATCAAACAATTCGAAAATTGTAAGGAAGTTCCAGTACATTTTATTGGTTCTATTGCTTTTTATTTAAAGGAAGAATTGCAAGAAGTATTGACCAAACACGAATTAAAACTAGGAAATGTATTGCGCCGACCAATTGATGGTTTAATCGAATACCATGTTTTGAATAAATAAAATAAAATATAAATTACCAATATTCTGCTTGCAACTAATCAAGACACAGCACAATAGCAAAATAAAAAAGCGAATTTGAGTAATCAAATTCGCTTTTTTAATAAAATTATTTAGAGATTATAATTTCACAGCAATCATCGAAATTTCTACGTTTACTCCTCTTGGCAATCCTGCAACTTGAACGGTTTCGCGTGCTGGAGCAGTTTTTTCGTCGAAATAAGTTCCGTAAACCGAATTTATTTTTGCAAAATCATTCATATCCATGATAAAAATTGTTGTTTTTACAACATGATCAAAAGTCATATTGGCAGCATTTAAAACGGCTTTCATGTTTTCCATGACTTGCTTTGTTTCTATTTCGATGGTGTCAAGAACCAATTCCATTGTAGTGGGATTCAAAGCAATTTGACCCGAAGTATAAAGTGTATTTCCTATTAAAACTGCTTGATTATAAGGTCCAATTGGTGCTGGAGCTTTATCGGTAATAATTATTTTTTTCATGATAACTTTTTTAACTTGATTATAATCAAAATTTAATTGATATTTCTGTCAGGAGTTTTGTTTTTCTGCCATTTTAGGTCGCTTAAAACGGATGATTTTATACCAATAAAAAACCCCCAAGAAGTGTATGTTCCAAAAGGAATCCAATTAAAACTCATGCGCCAACTCAACAAGTCGCGTTCCATTCGCAGGTTGGTGTAGGTTACTCCATTTTTAGCAAAATCGTATCCTGATGAGACTCCAATTTTCCATTTAGGAGTCAGATCTATGTTTGCATTTATCATCAGGGAATTTGTTGGATACGAATTGTCTCTTTTATCATTCATATAAGTTAATGAATAGGCAAAAGTTAAATCCCAAGGTATTTTTGAATGAAAAAAATCATCTGAATTATCTTTTTTCTTGTCATTAGTTTCTTCATCTTCTTTTGTAAATAAACTTTTGCTCGAATCGTTCAAATCGTTTGGATTACCAAAATTTATTTCGGGTTTTCCAACTTCTTTCTTTGTTTCTTTTTTATCTTTACTTTTCAAGGAATAGTTTAAAGTTAAATTAGCACTTGTTAATCGAAACAAACTTCCTCCATTATTGATATTAAATTTATTGATAACTTTCCCAGTGTAATCAATTGCATAAGGGTTTAGAGTTGCCCCAACATTTACATTCATTTTTTGGTTAAATATTTGTGTACTTCCAGAAACTCTAACTGGTGACCATCTTAAGGAATCGGCAGTAATATCATAACTACTAGATAAATTTAAATTGTTTAGCAACATTATTTTTTTAGGCTCTGTTTTTGTACTATCTCGATCTTTTACTTTGGCCTCAAAGGTATTATTGATGCTAAAACCTAGATTATTTGAATAATTTTTGCCTGGCGCACCATAAACTCCGTTTTCGAATCGGGTATAATCGGCTAGTTTTCCAGAAGCATCAATTGCATAGGTATCGTAATATTTTTTGAAACTTGGCGTATAACTGTAAGAAACTCCTGGAGTAACAACATGCCGAATAGATTGAATTTTTTTGTTATCGCCAAAATTAAAAGTACCATAAAAAACAGTTCCTAAACTTGCTCCAAGAGAATATTTTCTGAAAGCATCGAAGCCATTAACTTGTTTGTCAACAACTATGTTTTGGTTTAAATCAAAACTTCGGCGAATGGTATTTAGTACCCAGTTTTCTTCATAATTTACGTTTGTCGTGGCACTAAAATATTTAAAAACCTTAAAATTTGTACTAATAGGAATCGAATGTTGCATGGCAATTTTAGCATCATTAAACATTTTGGATGTAAAAAAAAATTCGTCAGTTGTTGCAATTTGGTTTTTGCCACTTAAATTATATTGAAAATTTATGTTTTTTATAAAACCTTTTTTAACTCCGTCTTTTGGCGCAAATGGAAATATTCTGTCTACATTTAACAACAAAGTTGGCAAAGTCATATTAATAATTGCAGTTTGCGTATTTTGAGAATGTGTGGCAGTTAACGAAAGATTAACTTGTGGAATAGTATTAAATCGTTTTGTGTATGAAACAGACGAACTTAAATTATTATTAATTCTATTTGCATTATTAGTTTGGTTCAATGATTGTTGATAATATTTACTACTTCCTAAATTTACAGAAGCCGAAAAACTAGAATTAGGGTTGGATTTTGAATCTTTGGAATGACTCCATTGCAGGTTATAGATATTGGTTTTTGCGTATCCTGCAAAGCCTCGTTCTCCACTAATTTGATTTTCGAATCTAAAATTTAAATTTCCTTTAAATTTATATCGTTGCGCATAATTTGATTGAAAACGCATTGCGTAGCCTCCGCTAGTATAATAATCTCCTAAAATGGCCAGATCATAATTATCGGACAAGGCGAAATAATATCCTCCGTTTTGCAACGAATAACCTCTTTGAGAGTTATCTGCAAAGGTCGGAATAATAATTCCAGAATTTCTAACTTCTTTCCCCATCGGAAAAAAAGCAAAAGGTAATATAAGAGGAGTCGGAACTCCTTCAATAACTAAATTAGTAGTTCCTGTAACAATTTTTTTACCTGGAACAAATTTCAATCGATTAGTCTGAAACCAATATTCTGGATCTTCAATATCTTTTGAAGTTGTAAATCGAGCCCCTTTCATGAAGTAAACAGAATCATTTTCTCTTTTAGATAATGCGGCTTTTACTTTAAAATCTCCTTGTTCGGTTCTGGAATTCCAAACTAATGCTTTTTTTGTCTTGAAATTAAACCTGATCGAATCGGGTTCCACAACACTTGCTCCTTGTTTAAAATTTGGAAATTGCGTGTATTTTCCAACTGAATCCTTTAATCGACCAGCATAAACTTCATTTTTTTGATAATTCAATACAATAATTCCAGATTTTAATTCAACATCGGTATAATATAATTCGGCTTTATTGTAGAGTGTGATTAATTTTTTCTTTTGATTAATTTTTGCGTAATCAACCGCTTTGTATTTTACAATCGATTCCAAAAAAGGTTTTTTTGTTTTTGAACTATCTATTTTTATTGTGTCTAGGGGCTTTAGAACTTTTTTTTCAGTGCTAACAATTGTTATTTTTTTATTTTTTGATGGAATCGGAGGACTTTTTTTCTTTAAATCTTGAGAATATAAGGTCGATGTTCCGATTGTTAGGAAAATTACTGAAAAAACGATATAAAATAAGTTTGTACGCAAAGGTTTAAATACTATTTTTGTAAAATATGACTTGGTTTTTAAAATGCCAAAAATACAGATTTATATTTGTCAAAAATAGACAAATAAAAAAATTATAAGCATAACGTTTAAATTAAAATTAACAAAATCATCATGAAAGTTCTATTCATCATAAAAGCAATACTATTTTCTTTAATTTGTTTGGCTACTTTTTCAGCAAATAGTCAAAATTTTAAAGTAACACTCGATGCAGGTCATGGAGGCAAGGACATGGGAGCAAATTATCATGGTCATATTGAAAAAGATATCAATCTTGCGATTGTTCTTAAATTAGGGAAAATTCTAGAAAAACAACCTTTTGTAGATGTTAACTATACTCGAAAAACAGATGTTTTAATCGATTTAGTCGAAAGAGGTTACATTGCAAACAGAGTAAAAGCAAACATTTTCGTGTCATTACATTGCAATGCAAACAAAAATCAAGCAGCATCTGGAACAGAAACTTTTGTAATGGGTTTAAAAAAAAATGCATTGAGTCTCGACGTTTCGAGACGAGAAAACGAAGTTATTACACTCGAGAAAGATTATAAAAAAAATTACAAAGGCTTTGATCCAAACTCTCCAGAATCCTACATTGGTCAAACTTTGATGCAAGAAGAGTTTTTGGATAATAGTATTTCTTTGGCAAGTAAAATACAAGATCAATTTGTAAATAAATTAAATAAAAAAAGTAGAGGAGTTGCTCAAGATGTTTTTATGGTTCTTCACAGAGCAACAATGCCTAGAGTTCTCGTGGAAATGGGTTTTATATCCAACGAAGACGAAGGAGCAACAATGGATTCCGAAGAAGGTCAAAACGATATTGCTCAGGCTATTGCCGATGCCATTGTAAGTTATAAAAAAGAATATTTTGGCGATGGCGATGAAGTTGAAGAAACTGTTCCAACACCAGCAAAACCTGTAAAAGACTCTCCGAAAAATTCTGAAAATAATTCAAATCCGATTAAGGAAACAGGAACAATATACAAAATACAACTTTCTAGAACCTCAAAAAAAGTAGTTTTACAAGCCAACAACTTCAAAGGACTTAAAAATATTTCGATGTCAGTAGATAAAAAATTATATACTTATATGTGTGGAGCAACTTCGGACTACGACGAAATTAAAATGCAACTCAAAGAAGCGAAAGCAAAAGGATTCGATTCGGCTTTTATAGTAACATTCAAAAACGGTATAAAAATTTAATACGTTTTATACCTATATATACATCAATTTATTTTAAATTTGTTCAAAACACTACACCTTGAAAATTACACGAGAAATTAAAACTGCAATTCTAGTCATTACATCAATTTGCTTCTTTATTTGGGGATACAGTTTCCTGAAAGGTCAAAATCTTTTTAATAGTCATACAAAACTATACGTCGATTACGATAATGTCGAAGGCTTGGCGGAATCTGCACCAGTTACCATTAGTGGAAAAATTATAGGAAAAGTAAGTGCTATAAAACTAGGTGAAACGGGTAAATTGCAAGTAGAAATTCAGGTGGACGACGAAAACTCATTTATTTCAAAATCAAGTGTAGCCGAAATTTATGAACCAGGGTTTATTGGTGGAAAGCAAATTGCCATTATTCCAAATTACAAAGATTCAAACAAAATCATTTCTGGAGATCATTTGTTGGCAAACATCAAATTAGGAATGCTATCCACTTTTGGAGACAAACTTGCACCAACACAACAAAAAATAGATAAACTTTTGGTTAATGCCGATGGTTTAATGGGGAATTTAAATGATGTTTTAGATGCTCAAACAAAGCAAAATCTCAAAAATACAATCATTGAACTAAACAAAACTCTTGCCGAATTTGCAAAAACAGCCAAAGCAGCAAACACTCTAATTGCATCTAACGAAAAAAACTTGAATGCAACTATGGCAAATGCAAACAAAATATCTGGGAATTTTGCCGTTTTATCCGATTCTCTCAAAAAAGTTAATTTTGGACAAACAGTAAAAAATTTAGAAAAAACCTTGGCAAATGTCGATAAAATAATGGTTAACCTTCAAGCAGGAAAAGGTTCTATGGGGAAATTATTAAAGGACGAAACGCTTTATACTAATTTTAATAAAACATCTAAAGAACTCGAACTATTGTTACAAGATCTTCGATTAAATCCAACCAGATATGTAAATGTTTCGCTTTTCGGAAAGAAAAATAAACCATATACAACACCAGCAAACGATTCAATTAAAAAATAAAAAATTGACTTTATGAGTTATTTACCAAATATATTATTCGCCATTTTATTAATTGCAGGATTCAGTTTTTTTGTCATAAATTTCAAAAAAATAATCCGAAACATTAAACTTGGGCAAGACGTTGATAGAAAATCCAATAGCGCATTGCGATGGAAGAACATGGCAATGATTGCGCTTGGACAATCTAAAATGGTCAAAAGACCAGTTGCTGGAATACTTCACGTAATTGTGTATATTGGATTCATAATTATCAATATAGAACTTTTAGAAATTATAACCGATGGGCTTTTGGGAACACATCGAGCGTTTTCTGGACTTGGAATTTTATATAACGTACTCATTGCGTCTTTCGAAATTCTGGCATTTTTAGTTCTCGTTTCCGTAATCATTTTCTGGACACGTCGAAATGTTGTCAAACTCAAAAGATTTGTTAGTTCAGACCTAAAAGGTTGGCCAAAATCGGATGCTAATTATATCATTTATTTCGAAATCGTCCTCATGACCTTGTTTTTGCTCATGAATGCCACCGATTTACATCAGCAAAATCTAACACCAGGAGCATTTCCAATATCAAAATTTATCTTTCCTATTTTTAATGGGATGAATCCAGAAACGATCGAAATTCTCGAAACAACCTTTTGGTGGACGCACATTACAGGAATTTTAGTTTTTCTAAACTATCTCTATTTTTCAAAACATTTACACATACTTTTAGCATTTCCAAACACCTATTTTGCAGATTTGAATCCACTTGGCGAACTCGATGATTTACCATCAGTAACCAAAGAAGTAAAACTCATGATGGATCCAAATGCTGATCCCTACGCAACGCCCGAAGTTGATCCAAACGCAACGCCAACAAAATTTGGGGTACAAGACGTGCAAGATCTCAATTGGGTGCAACTGCTAAACGCTTATACTTGTACAGAATGCGGTCGGTGTACATCGGTTTGTCCTGCAAACATCACAGGTAAAAAACTATCGCCACGAAAAATCATGATGGATACCCGTGATCGTTTAGTCGAAGTTGGTAAAAATATCGATGCTAACAAAGGTATTTTTATTCCCGATAATACAACATTACTCAACGATTTCATCACTCCCGAAGAACTCTGGGCCTGCACCTCATGCAACGCTTGTGTGCAAGAATGTCCAGTAAATATCAGCCCATTATCCATCATCATCGACATGCGACGCTACCTCGTCATGGAGCAAAGTGCCGCGCCAATGCCAGTAAACGCAATGATGTCGAACATCGAAAACAACGGTGCACCATGGCAATACAACCAACAAGACCGATTAAATTGGAAAAACGAAAACTAAAATAATTTGGGCGTGACCCTTCGTAAAAACTTCGGGTCGGGTTTTTCGCTAAATCTTTTGTTCCATTTCATTCCACAAAAGGATATCGCTTCAATCCCTCACGCGAGCAACAAAATAAATAAAATTAGTATACAAGAATAATTGTAAAAAAATGAATTTAAAAGACCTCGAAAAACAATTAGTAACCGCCACAGAAAATGGTCAAACTATAAGCCCAATATTGCCAGAAGGCGTAAAAAACTATCTAATCGATATTGACGGAACCGTTTGTGACGACATCCCAAACGAAGAGCCTGAACGTATGCTAACCGCCGAAGTTTATCCAGACGCACTGATAACATTAAATAAATGGTACGACGAAGGTCATATTATTTTCTTTTTTACATCAAGAACCGAAGCACATAGAGCATATACCGAAATTTGGCTCAAAAAACATGGGTTCAAATACCACGGAATGGTCATGGGGAAACCTCGAGGTGGAAACTATCATTGGATTGACAATCATTTAGTAAAAGCAACACGGTATCGTGGGCATTTTACGGATTTAATCGAAAAAGAGGTAACGATTCAAGTTTTTGACGACGGAAAACACGAATAAGATTACAGATTTTGAAATCTTGATTTTCAAAACTTCAAACTTTAAACAAAAATTATGAAAAAAACATTAATAGTTCCAACAATGGCAGAAATGCTTGCGCAAGGCAAACAACCCGAAGTTTTATTTTGGGTAGGTTGTGCAGGAAGTTTCGACGATAGAGCCAAAAAAATCACAAAAGCCTTTGTAAAAATACTAAATCGTACTAAAGTTGAGTTTGCTGTTTTAGGAACAGAAGAATCTTGCACAGGCGATCCAGCAAAAAGAGCAGGAAACGAATTCTTGTTTCAAATGCAAGCCATGATGAACATTGAAGTTCTTAATGCCTACGAAGCAAAGAAAATTGTAACCGCTTGCCCACATTGCTTCAATACACTCAAAAACGAATACCCTGAACTAGGCGGAAAATACGAAGTCATCCACCATACAGAATTTTTGAAATCACTTTTAGATGATGGTAGATTAACTATTGAAGGTGGACAATTCAAAGGGAAAAAAATAACTTTTCACGATCCTTGCTATCTTGGAAGAGCCAACAAAATCTATGAAGCACCAAGAGAATTAATTCAAAAACTCGATGCTGAATTAGTTGAAATGAAGCGCTCAAAGGCCAACGGTTTGTGCTGTGGTGCTGGCGGTGCACAAATGTTCAAAGATGCTGAGCCTGGAAATAAAGAAATAAACATCGAAAGAACCGAAGAAGCATTAGAACTAAAACCAGATATTATTGCAGCAGGTTGCCCGTTTTGCAACACCATGATGACAGATGGTGTGAAAAACAAAGAAAAAGAAGCCGATGTAAAAGTCATGGACATTGCTGAACTAATAGCAAACGCTCAAGATTTATAAAAAAAACTTATAATCCTTAATTAAAATGTTAATTCCATTCGAAAATTTATCAGACGAATCAAAAATTTGGATATATCAGTCCAACAGAAAATTTTCAGACCAAGAATTTTCAGAAATTGATGTCGCACTAACGTCGTTTTTAGAAAATTGGTCTGCGCATGGAACACAACTAGAATGTGGCTTTGAATTAAAATACAATCGTTTTATAATCATTGCAGTAGATCAGGATATTCAAATGGCAACAGGATGTTCTATCGATGCTTCGGTGCAATTTATTCAAGGTTTAGAGCAAAAATATCAGGTCGATTTGTTGGACAAAATGAATGTTACGTTTAAAAATGGAGAACATATTGCTCACAAATCATTAATCGATTTTAAAAAAATGGCTAAAGAAAAAGCCGTTACAGAAAATACTATTGTTTTTAATAATTTAGTAAATTCAATCGAAGAGTACAACGAATCTTGGGAAGTTCCTGCTGGTGACAGTTGGCACAGCCGTTTTTTTTAGAAAATACATAATGAAAAAACTAAGTTTAAAACTTTTTTTTAGTTGCTCGATATTACTTATAATTTGTAATTGTGCGACCAAAAAACACACTAATCATACCTCTGTAAACATAGTTTATAACAAAAATAGTAATTCAAAAATAAGACCAGATACCACAAAATTTTCCCTTGGGGATTATGACAATTTAGGAGAAAAAAAATGGGTTGACAGCACGTTCAACGAAATGTCGTTTGACGAAAAACTAGGACAATTATTTATGGTTGCTGCTTGGTCTAACAAAGATACTGTTCATATTCATGCTATCGAAAAATTAGTTAATGAACAAAAAATTGGGGGTTTAATTTTTTTTCAAGGAGGTCCACAACGACAAGCAAAATTTACAAACCATTATCAAAGTATTTCTAAAATCCCTTTATTTATAGGAAATGATGCTGAATGGGGCTTGAGTATGCGATTGGATTCTACCTATCAATATCCTTGGAATATGACACTTGGAGCAATTCAGGACATGAGTTTGATAGAGAAGTTAGGTGCAAAAATGGCTAGAGATTGCAAGCGAATGAACATTCATTTCAATTTTGCTCCTGTTTTAGACATTAATACTAATCCCAGAAATCCGATTATTGGTTTTAGATCTTTTGGCGAAGATAAGTTTAAAGTTACCGAAAGAGCATTGGCTTTGATGAGAGGTTTCAAGACCGAAAATATTTTTTCCACAGGAAAACATTTTCCTGGGCATGGTGATTCCGAAACCGATTCGCACAAAGGTTTGCCAATCATTAACTTTCCGAAAGATCGCTTGGAACAAATTGAGTTCTATCCGTATCGCGAAATGTTTAAAGCAGGATTAGAATCAGTAATGGTAGCACATTTAAACGTTCCGAGTTTAGAAACCAAACCTAATTATCCGTCTTCTATTTCGTATAATGTGGTTACGAATATTCTTCAAAAAGAATTAGGTTTTAAAGGTTTAATTTTTACCGATGCCTTGAATATGAAAGGAGCAAGCAACTTTAAAACTCCTGGAGAAATCGATCTCGAAGCCTTTTTAGCAGGAAACGATATTTTGCTTTTTCCGGAAAATGTTCCTTTGGCAATCGAAAAATTTAAACAAGCCTATATCGATACTCTAATTACCAAAGAAAGAATTGAATTTTCGGTAAAAAAAATTCTAAAATACAAATACAAAGCAGGCTTAAATCATTATAAACCTATAGTTACCGAAAATATCAATAAAGATTTAAGTACAACTTCTAACGATGCTTTGTACTACCAACTTATGGAAAATGCGGTTACGGTTTTAAAAAATAAAGATGAGATTCTACCTATAAAAAACCTAGAAAAAAATAAAATTGCTTACGTAAGAATGGGCGATTTTCCTTATAGCACATTTCTTTCAACACTAAAAAAATATACACAAATCACTGAAATTGACGATAAAAATATCGATAGTTTAAATGTAAAACTAAAAAATTTCGATACCGTAATTCTTGGATTTCATAAATCGGACTTACGTTTCGGGAAATATGATTTTTCAGATAACGAATTGCAACTTATCCAAAAAGTTGCACAAAACAATAAAGTAATTCTAGATGTGTTTACAAAACCTTATTCTTTATTACAAATAACTGATTTTGAAAATATTGAAGGTTTAGTGGTTTCGTATCAAAACTCCGATATTTCTCAAGAAGTTTCCGCGGAATTATTGTTTGGAGCCATCGAATCGAAAGGAAAATTACCCGTATCAATCAATACATTTTTTAAGGTAAACGATGGCTTGAGTACTCAAAAAACAAACCGTTTGGGGTTTACAGCACCCGAAAATGTTGGGATGAATCCAGAAATTCTTAATAAAATAGATGGAGTTGCAAACAAAGCAATTAATGGAAAAATGGCTCCAGGAATGCAAATTTTGGTTGCTCGAAAAGGAAAAGTTATTTATCAAAAATCGTTTGGTTATCAAACCTATGATGCTGTCGATAAAATTGTAAATTCAAATTTGTATGATGTTGCGTCTGTAACGAAAATGATTGCTACTTTGCCAAATGTTATGCAAATGTATGACCAGAAAAAAATTAACCTAGATTCAAAACTTGGTGATATGGTTCCAATTTTTCAAAATACAGATAAAGCAGACATTACGTTCAAAAACTTACTATCTCACTATGCACGTTTTCAGGCTTGGATTCCGTTTTATATCAAAACGCTGGATGCAAACAAGCAACCAATGGAAAAATATTATAGAAAAACTTCCGAAACTAATTTTTCTAAAAAAGTGGCAGAAAATCTATTTATTAGAAATGATTTTCACGACTCAATAATAAAAATCATAGTAAATAGCAAACTACTTCCAAAACTAGAATATAAATATAGCGATTTTACTTTCTTTATTATGAAAGACTATTTAGAAAAAGCAACTGGAAGAACGCTAGATGTTTTGGTGCAAGAAAATTTCTATAATTCGATGGGAATGAATAACACAACCTACAATCCACTCGAAAAATTCAATAAAAGCAATATTGCACCAACCGAAATCGATAACTATTTTCGCTATCAAACCTTGCAAGGAAATGTACACGATATGGGAGCAGCAATGGAAGGTGGAGTAGGAGGTCATGCAGGATTATTTTCGAATTCGATGGATGTTGCAAAAATGATGCAAATGTATCTGCAAAAAGGAAATTACGGAAATCATCAGTATTTTTCAGAAAAAACGTTCGACGATTTTAATACTTGCTATTTTTGTGACGAAGGAAATAGGCGAGGTTTGGGATTCGACAAGCCTCAACTCAGTAAAGATGGTCCAACGTGTGGATGTGTTTCTAAAAGTAGTTTTGGCCATACGGGTTTTACTGGAACTATGACTTGGGCTGATCCAGAAACCGAAATTGTGTATGTTTTTTTGTCTAATAGAACTTTCCCTGACGGAAACGCACCTAATTTATTATCTAAAAATAACATTCGAGAGGATATTCAAAAAATAATTGAGGACGCAATTATAAAATAAAAAATCATGAGAAAAATAGTTTTCTTTATTATGTTATTGGTAACAATAACAAATGTAAAGGCTCAAAATTTCGATATTAATGTTTTGAGAGACATTAATTTACATCGAGACAAATCGTTAGATTCCGGGTTTAAACTACTTTCGAATTCTGATGCAGCAATTTGCATAGCAACTCCAATCGCTATTTATTCGATAGGTTTAATTAAAAAAGAGCAAAACATTAAAGAAAAAGGAATTTTTATTGGCGAAACTTTTTTAGTATCAACCTTTATTAACACCGCCATGAAATATAGTTTTAAAAGAGCCAGACCATTTACAACCTATCCAGATATAGATAAACAAAGCGACGGAGGCAGTTATTCTTTTCCATCGGGACACACATCTTCGGCATTTGCAACAGCAACATCGTTGAGTATGGCTTTTCCAAAATGGTACGTAATTGTGCCATCGTTCGTTTGGGCAAGTGCTGTAGGCTATTCTCGAATGGATTTAGGAGTGCATTACCCAACCGATGTCTTGGCGGGTGCAATTGTTGGTAGTGGCTCTGCATATTTGACCTATAAATTAAATAAATGGTTGAATAAACCAAAAGAAGATAAAAAACTGTAATTTTATAAAAACTTTTATACAAGTTTTTGTTTTATAAAGATATATGAAAATAGCAATTGTTTGTTATCCAACCTTTGGCGGAAGTGGCGTTGTTGCTACTGAATTAGGTTTGGAATTGGCTAGAAAAGGACATGAAATTCATTTTATAACCTATAGTCAACCTGTTCGTTTGGCACTTTTGAGCCCAAATGTGCATTACCACGAAGTGAATGTTCCGGAATATCCTTTGTTTCATTTTCAGCCCTACGAGTTGGCTTTGTCGAGCAAATTGGTCGATATGGTTAAATTGCATAAAATAGAAATTTTGCATGTGCATTATGCAATTCCACATGCCTACGCGGGTTACATGGCAAAGCAAATGTTGAAAGAAGAAGGAATAAATATTCCAATGGTTACAACACTTCATGGTACCGATATTACTTTGGTTGGAAGTCATCCGTTCTATAAAACGGCTGTAACCTTTAGCATTAACAAATCGGATGTTGTAACATCAGTTTCACAAAGTTTAAAAGACGATACCTTAAAATTATTTAACATAAAAAAAGAAATTGTAGTTATTCCAAATTTTATCGAATTAAATAAAAACATTAATCAAAATCATATTCAGTGCTATCGATCGGCGATTGCCAAAGATAATGAACGAGTGGTTACACACATTAGTAACTTTAGAAGCGTAAAAAGAATTCCTGATATTATTGCTGTTTTCTATAAAATTCAACAACAAATTCCAGCCCGATTAATGATGGTTGGAGATGGACCAGAAAAAGAAAAAGCCGAACAATTGTGCGATGAACTAGGAATATCGGATAGAGTTATATTTTTTGGAAACAGTAACGAAATCGATAAAATCCTTAGTTATTCGGATTTATTTTTGCTCCCATCCGAAACCGAGAGTTTTGGGTTAGCAGCCTTGGAGGCAATGGCATCGGGAGTTCCAGTTATTTCGAGTAATTCTGGAGGGTTGCCCGAAGTTAATTTTGAAGGAATTTCAGGATATTTGAGTGATGTTGGAAATGTGGATGAAATGGCACAAAATGCATTAAAAATCCTTAAAGACGATTCGATTCTAAATAAATTTAAAGAAAATGCAATTCAAACAGCAAAACAATTTGATATTAAAAATATTTTGCCTTTGTATGAAGATTTATATCAAAAAGCATTAAAAAATAAACAATGAAAAAACTAATTTTTATTTTTGTAACCCTATTTTTATTTTCTTGTGGAGTAACAAAACCGAGTGTTAAAAACCCGTTATATGAAATTCTTACACAGCAAAACGACGGTGGAGCAAGCATCAAATTCTATGAAAATTTAACAGAAGTCAAGGAAATTAAAATGCTTTTAAACGATAAGAACCTAAAAGGAAAAATAACAGAAAAAGATCTAGAATTATCAAATTTTGTAATCTTGAATATGGGCGAAAAAGAAACTGGAAAATACAAAACCGAAGTCGAAAAAATTGAAGAAACACCAACAAAAATTGTAATTCACATTAAGGAAATTACAATTTCGAAATCTTTGAGTCCCGAATTTGAATTTTCGAATCCGTATGCAATCCTGAAAATAAATTCAAAAAAAGAAGTTATTTTTGAGTAAAAAAACGCCTTCTTTTTTCGAAAGTATTTTTAAATTTCTAATGTAAAATTAATCGAATTTATAGCGCAAACCTAGTGCAATATCAAATCCTATATTGTTATCTACATATTTTCTATTAATTCCAAATTCGGGTCTAGCATCTAGCGAAATTTGTAACGGAAAATCAAAATTATATTCAATTCCAACATCTCCTGCCAAAACAGCAAAAGTTCCTGTACTTTTATTGTTGTTATAGAATTTATCTTCATAACTCCAAGTTCCAATCCCTCCTCCAGCGCCAGCATACCAATTAAAACCCTTGTCTAAATTCCAAACCCATTGATATAAACCAACAATTTTAAAAGCATTAACATATTTACTGTTTCTCCAACCTAAATCGAATTCCAATCGGTTGTCTGTATTTAATTCTCGTTGGTACGAAATTTCACCACCAAAACCATCGTTATCACCAAGCCTAAGCCCAAGGGCATTTTTAGAAAGGTTTTGAGCCTGCAACCCAAATGTTAATACAATTAACACAAAAGTCATAAATACATTTTTTTTCATAATAAATATTTTTACAAATATACGGGTTATTCAATTTCAGAATTATTCTAAAAATTATCATAATTCATAGGTAAAACGTTTTTTAAATATTTTTAGTATGTAGAACTTTCTAATTTTTATTTTAATATTTTCATCGAAAACCTTACATTTGTTTTAAACAACAAGCAATGGCAGGAAATACTTTTGGAACACTTTTTAGACTCACAACCTTTGGAGAATCTCATGGTGAGGCACTTGGGGGAATAATCGATGGTTGCTTGCCCGAAATTGCTTTAGATTTTGAAGCCATTCAAGCCGAAATGATTCGCAGAAAACCAGGACAATCAGCTATTGTTACACAACGAAAAGAAGCCGACGAAGTACAGTTTTTATCTGGAATTTTCGAAGGAAAAACTACAGGAACGCCCATCGGTTTCATTATTCCAAACACCAATCAAAAGTCCGATGACTATTCACACATCAAAGATTCGTATCGACCAAGTCATGCCGATTTAGTTTACGAAAAAAAATATGGAATCCGAGATTATCGCGGAGGCGGGCGCAGTTCTGCTCGCGAAACCTCCAGTAGAGTAGTAGCAGGAGCCATTGCAAAACAAATGCTGCCCAACATCAAAATCAATGCATTTGTGTCTGCCGTTGGTGAGATTTCTTTAGATAAAAACTATCAAGAACTCGATTTTTCGCTCATAGAATCCAATGATGTTCGTTGTCCAGACCCAGTAATGGCTCAAAAAATGGAAACCTACATCAAAGAAATCAAAAAACAGGGCGACACAGTGGGCGGCATCGTTACCTGCGTGATTCAAAACGTACCATTGGGTTTGGGTGAACCCGTTTTTGACAAACTCCATGCAGATTTAGGCAAAGCAATGTTGTCGATAAATGCTGTAAAAGGCTTTGAATTTGGCTCGGGTTTTGAAGGAGCAAAAATGAAAGGAAGCCAACACAACGATTTGTACAACGCAAACGGAACCACAAAAACCAATCTTTCGGGAGGCATTCAAGGTGGAATTTCTAACGGAATGGATATTTATTTTAGAGTTGCTTTCAAACCTGTTGCAACACTAATTCAAAAACAGGAAGTACTCACAAATTCCAATCAAATCATTGAGCAACAAGGCAAAGGTCGTCATGATCCTTGTGTTGTCCCACGTGCGGTACCAATCGTAGAGGCAATGACAGCACTAGTTTTGGCCGATTTCTATTTACTAAATAAAATGTACACAAAATAATGTTTTTGATTTTAAAAATCAATTTTATGTTATGTTTTTAAACCTTTTAAACCCTTTTAAACTTTTAAATTTCAATCTTTTTAAATGAAAAAATCAATATTTCAAAATCTCACCGTTCAAATTCTCATTGCCATGCTACTTGGTGCCATTCTCGGAGTGTATATACATAACAATTTCGACAAAGAATTCGCAACTAATTTTAGCGATAAAATCAAAATGTTGGCAACTGTCTTCATTAGGTTAATCCAAATGATCATTGCACCATTAGTATTTTCAACCTTGGTTGTTGGGATTGCAAAATTAGGCGATATCAAAGCCGTTGGACGCATTGGGGGTCGAGCCATGGCTTGGTTTTTTTCAGCATCATTTGTATCCTTGTTGATAGGAATGTTTTGGGTAAATGTGTTGCAACCAGGATTAGGAATCAAACTTGGCAATCTCGATACATCAAAAGCATCAGAATTAGTAGAGAAGTCTCAAGGTTTTTCAGCACAAAATTTCATAGAACACATCATCCCAAAAAGTATTTTCGAAGCCATGTCGGGCAACGAAATTTTACAAATCGTTATTTTCTCTATCTTTTTTGGATTGGCAGCAGCCTCAATTGGCGAAACCGTGAAACCTGTGGTTAATGCTTTAGACAAAATCTCGCACATTATCCTAAAAATGGTAAACTATGTCATGAAGTTTGCACCAATTGGCGTTTTTGGAGCGATTGCTGGAGTTTTTGCAATCAAAGATTTACAGGATTTGTTGTTGACTTATACTAAGTTTTTTGCGTCATTTTTAGTCGGAATTGGAACTCTTTGGATTTTTCTGTTACTTGTTGGATTTTTGTTTTTGGGTTCCGGAATTAAAATTTTACTAAAACATATTGTGAGTCCATTAGTGATTGCCTTTGGAACCACAAGTTCCGAAGCTGTTTTCCCAAAACTAACCGAAGAATTAGAAAAATTTGGCATTAAAAATCGTATTGTATCGTTTATGTTACCACTTGGTTATTCATTTAACCTCGACGGAAGCATGATGTACATGACTTTTGCCAGTATTTTTATTGCACAGGCATACGGCGTACATTTAGATTATCCTACACAAATTACCATGCTATTTGTCCTTATGCTTACCAGCAAAGGCATTGCGGGAGTTCCTCGTGCGAGTTTAGTTGTTGTTGCAGCCACTTGTGGGATGTTTAAAATACCAATCGAAGGCATTGCTTTAATTTTACCGATTGACCATTTTTGCGATATGTTCCGAAGTGCAACCAATGTTTTAGGTAATGCTTTAGCGACCAGCATAGTAGGGAAATGGGAGAAAGAATAATTTTAGGATATACTCATCATAAAAAATAATTGTATTCAATTTTTTTATGAAATAAAAGTTCAAGTTTTATACTTTAATTAATATTTAATCGTTTTCAAAATGTTAATTTGCGCTAAAATAAAACAACATGAGCAACATAAAAATACTTTGGGTCGATGACGAAATTGATTTACTCAAACCACATATTTTATTTCTTGAAAAGAAAAATTATGACGTAACGACTTGTAATAATGGACTCGATGCAATAGAAATTTTTGAAAAAGGAAATTTTGATATTGTATTTCTAGATGAAAATATGCCTGGAATGAGCGGTTTGGAAACACTTCAGGAAATTAAAGAAAAAAAATCGACTACGCCAGTAATTATGATTACAAAAAGCGAGGAAGAATATATAATGGAAGAAGCCATTGGTTCTAAAATCGCAGATTATTTGATAAAACCAGTAAATCCAAATCAAATTTTGTTGAGTTTAAAGAAAAATTTGGATCATTCAAGATTGATTTCCGAAAAAACAACATTGGATTATCAAAAAGAATTTAGAAAAATTTCCATGGAAATGGCAATGGTAAATTCTTACGAAGATTGGATTGAACTCTATAAAAAATTAACTTTTTGGGAAATTGAACTCGAAAGTATTAACGATCACGGAATGACCGAAATATTAGAATCGCAAAAGGTCGAAGCCAACTCGCAATTTGGAAAATTTATTGAACGAAATTATGAAGATTGGTTCGAGCCAAAAGCGGATAAACCAGTGATGTCGCATAATTTATTTCGAGAATTAGTTGTTCCAGAAATCGTAAAAAAAGACAAGCCTATTTTGTTTGTTGTTGTCGATAATTTGCGCTACGACCAATGGAAAACTTTTGAAAGCGTAGTTGCAAATCACTACAAATTAGAAAAAGAAGTTCCATATTATGCTATTTTGCCAACTGCGACTCAATATGCTCGAAATGCAATATTTTCAGGATTAACACCTTTGGACATGGAAAAACA
The DNA here is from genome assembly GCA_043738745.1 of Bacteroidota bacterium. GTDB lineage: Bacteria > Bacteroidota > Bacteroidia > Flavobacteriales > Flavobacteriaceae > Flavobacterium. Next base: position 23,222 of record JAYUFL010000222.1, on the reverse strand, counting down.
GTTTCCGCAATATTGGAAAAACGATGTCGAAGACGGCGGAAAAAATCTCTACGAAGCCGAGTTTTTAACAGCACATCTAAAGCGTTTAGGGTTAAACATCAAGCAAGATTATTTTAAAATCACAAATTTAGCAAGCGGAAAAAAATTAGCGGATAATTTCAAAGCAATGAAAGACAATGATTTAGTAACCGTTGTATATAATTTTGTCGATATGCTTTCGCATGCCAAAACCGAAATGGATGTTGTAAAAGAATTAGCCTCTGACGACAAGGCATATCGATCACTAACATTGAGTTGGTTCAAAAATTCGCCATTATTAGAAATTATTCAACAGGCACAAAAAATGGGTTTCAAATTGATTATCACAACAGATCATGGTACGATAAACGTAAAAAATCCATCAAAAGTGATTGGCGATAAAAACACAAGTTTAAATTTGCGTTACAAAACTGGTCGAAGTTTGACTTATGAGGATAAAGATGTTTATGTGGTAAAAGATCCTAAAAAAATTGGTTTACCGTCAATAAATATGAGTAGTGTTTATATTTTTGGTAAAAACGATTGTTTTTTGGCTTATGTAAATAACTATAATTATTATGCAAGTTATTATCGAAATACCTATCAACATGGCGGGATTTCGTTAGAAGAAATGATTGTGCCATTTTTGGTTTTTAACCCAAAATAAAGATTTAAGAAGCATGGAAATAGAATTTTCATTAAATGAAATAAATAAAGTTGCAAATAAAATTATAGCATCAAATCCTCAAAAAGTAATGCTTTTTAATGGAGAAATAGGTGTTGGCAAAACAACTTTTATTAAACAATTATGTAAAAATCTTGGAGTAAATGAGGCAACAAGTAGTCCAACTTTTTCTTTAGTTAATGAATATCAGATTGCTAATAATCAATTAGTTTATCATTTTGATTTCTATAGATTAAATTCAGAAACCGAAGCCTTAGATATGGGAATTGATGATTATTTATACTCTGGAAATTGGTGTTTTATAGAATGGTCAGAAAAAATACCAAATCTAATCCCTGCGGAACATTCTGTAATTAATATTGAATTGCTAGAAAACGGAAAACGAAAACTAACCTTATTATAATGAGCGAAAATACAATCGAAATTATTTCATTTTCATCTGAATATGAAACCGAAATTAAAACATTAAATATCGAATGGCTCGAAAAGTTTTTTGAAGTTGAAGAATCCGATAAAATAATGCTTTCTAATCCTCAAGAATACATTATTGACAAAGGCGGAAAAATTTTCTATGCTAAATACAAAAATCAGATTGTTGGAACAGTAACTTTACTAAAAATTGATGATTTTACATTTGAATTGTCGAAAATGGCAGTAACAGAAAGCGTACAAGGTATAGGAATTGGTAAAATAATGATGGAACATTGCATTAATTTCTCCAAAGAAAATAAAATTAAAAAATTGGTTCTATATTCAAATACTGTTTTAGTCCCAGCCATTAAAATGTATGAAAAATATGGATTTGAATCCGTAAATCTTGATTCGAGTATCTATAAACGCTCCAATATTAAAATGGAAAAAGTAATCCAACATTAGTTTTTTTTATTGAAATTATCTTTCGTATTGTAATTGAAATTGTTTTTTGTAAATTGCATCACAAATTAAAATTCTGATGCCAATAACTACGCCATTTTCTAAACAACAATTGATGCCTCAAGAAGAAAAACTTGAGATTGCAAGACACAAAAGCGAACTTTTTATTGGAATTCCAAAAGAAACCAGTTATCAAGAACGGAGAATTTGTTTAACTCCAGATGGCGTTAATTCGCTCACAATCAACGGGCATAGAGTAATGATTGAGTCTGGTGCTGGCGAAAGTGCAAGTTATTCTGATAAAGAATTTAGCGATGCTGGAGCAGAAATCACACAAGACACTAAAAAAGTTTTTGGCTGTCCAATAATCCTAAAAGTGGAGCCGCCTACTCTCGATGAAATCGAAATGATAAATACTCAAACAATTCTAATTTCTGCACTTCAAATAAAAACTAGAAAGAAAGAATATTTTGAGGCATTAACCAAGAAAAAAATAACTGCACTTGCCTTTGAATATATAAAAGATGAAGACGGAAGTTATCCCGCTGTAAAATCTTTGAGCGAAATTGCTGGAACAGCATCCATATTGGTTGCAGCCGAGTTAATGATTAATAATCAAATTGGCAAAGGATTACTTTTTGGCAATATTACAGGTGTTCCACCAACCGAAGTCGTAATTATTGGAGCAGGAACGGTAGGAGAATTTGCAGCAAAAACGGCTTTAGGATTAGGAGCAAGTGTTAAAATTTTCGATAATTCCATTACAAAACTTCGCCGTTTACAAAATAATTTGAGCCAACGCATTTTTACTTCAACCATTCAACCAAAAGCATTACTAAAAGCACTTCGTCGTTGCGATGTAGCCATTGGAGCCATGCGTGGAAAAGATCGTTGCCCAGTTGTAGTAACAGAAACAATGGTAGATCACATGAAAAACGGAGCCGTAATTGTTGATGTTAGTATTGATACTGGTGGCTGTTTCGAAACTTCGGAAGTTACAACGCACGAAAAGCCAACTTTTATAAAAAATAATGTTCTTCACTATTGTGTGCCAAATATTCCATCGCGATATTCTAAAACGGCGTCATTATCAATTAGCAATATCATAACTCCATATTTACTTCAAATTGCTGATGATGGTGGTATTGAACCCGCAATTCGATTTAACAAAGGTTTAAAAAATGGTGTCTATGTGTATCACGGAATTTTAACAAACAAGTCTATTGGAGATTGGTTTAATTTGCCAGATAGCGACATTAATTTGATTGTTTTTTAATCCATTTATTGCGAAATATTTAACATTTTCTGATTTTCAAATCCATACTTTTGTAACATATTTAAAAATTTGAAAAAATGAAATTTACGCATCGATTAGCCTATTATTTATTTGGATTTATGATCGGAGGGCTTTTTTTGAAGTTCGTTTTGGATTATACTGGAGGAAAAGGTCTGGATTTTTGCTATTTACCAAATGCAAGAACACTCAAAAATATTCGAAATAAACCATTTGATTATTCTGATATTGCCAAACAAAAAATAGAAGCCAAATTAATTACTCTCGAAGATGTGAAATATATTCTAACTGAAGGTGATGTAGATTTTAGTTTAAGTAAAAAACCAATGCTTGGTGGAAAACTATATATTGTAAATGGGGAAACTCTAAAGCATGTTCCCATTACTTTAGAAGTTATTAACAAAGAAGAGAAAGCCATTTTAAAAGATATAATCAGAAAATAAATTACAAATAAATGGCAAGATTCGTCGAAAACGATTTACCAAAATCAAAAATTACTGCAAGTTCATTAAACAAAGCCAAAATTATTTTTAAATATGCCGAAAATCATAAATGGAAATATTATGTCGGACTTGTTTTTTTACTTTTAACAAGTATAACCGCTTTGGCGTTTCCAAAATTTATGGGAATGTTAGTGGATTGTGTAAACAAAAAAGATATTTCTTTAGCCAATAAGATTGCACTTGGATTGATGCTATCATTAATTTTGCAATCTGTATTTTCCTATTTTAGAATTTATTTATTTGTAAATTTTACCGAAAACACATTGGCCAATCTTAGGGTAAAACTTTACACTAATATCATAAAATTACCCATGTCATTTTTTTCTCAGAAACAAGCAGGAGAATTAAATAGCCGAATAAGTACGGATATTAGTCAAATTTCCGATTTATTAGCCACAACTATTGCCGAATTTTTAAGACAAATAATCTTAATAATCGGAAGTTTTATAATGCTAGCAACTCTAAATTGGAAATTAACATTAATGATGATTTCCATTGTGCCACTTGTTGGAGTCGCCGCAGTCATATTTGGAAAATTTATAAGAAAGTTTTCTAAAAAAGTTCAAGATCAAGTTGCTGATAGTCAAAATATTGTAATAGAATCGATGCAAGGAATTACTGTTGTAAAAGCCTTTGCAAACGAATGGTATGAAATTACAAAATACCGCGGAAAAATAAATGAAATTGTAAAAACCGCCATAAAAGGGGGACAATTTAGAGGTTTTTTTGCATCCTTTATTATTGTTTGCTTATTCGGAACAATAGTAGCCGTCGTTTGGTATGGCGTGAGTTTGAGTATTGCTGGCGAAATAACAGTAGGTGAATTATTTACATTCATATTATATTCGAGTTATGTTGGCGCATCGTCTGGTGGAATTGCAGAATTATATTCACAAATTCAAAAATCTGTTGGAGCAACCGAACGCGTTTTCGAATTATTAGACGAAGTTCCCGAGAAAATAAACTCCGATTCGGCAGTAAATATTGAAAAAATAAAAGGCGAAGTAACGTTTCAAAATGTGGCTTTTTCATACCCATCAAGAAAAGAAATTCAGGTGCTAAAAAATGTTAGTTTTAAAGCCAATTTTGGACAAAAAATTGCAATTGTTGGTCCATCAGGAACAGGAAAATCTACTATTGCCTCTTTATTATTACGCTTTTATGATATCGAAAGTGGTACAATTCTAATCGATGATAAAAACATTTACGATTATGATTTAGAAACTCTTCGAGGAAATATGAGTATCGTGCCGCAAGATGTAATTTTGTTTGGAGGAACCATTCGCGAAAATATTGCTTACGGAAAACCAAATGCTACAACCGAAGAAATAATGTTGGCTGCCAAACAAGCCAATGCTTTTAATTTTGTAGAAGGTTTCCCAGAAAAATTCGAGACAATTGTTGGCGAACGAGGAATTAAACTGTCAGGCGGGCAACGCCAACGTATTGCAATTGCAAGGGCTTTACTTAAAAACCCAAGTATTTTAATTCTCGACGAAGCCACATCATCATTAGATTCCGAAAGCGAAAAATTGGTTCAAGAGGCACTAGAGATTTTAATGCAAGGAAGAACAAGCATTATTATTGCGCACCGATTATCGACCATTCGAAGCGCGGATCAGATTTTAGTTTTAGATAAAGGAGAAATTTCTGAACAAGGAACGCACCAAGAACTCATTTCTATCGAAAACGGAATGTATAAAAACTTAAGTAATTTACAGTTTAGTAATTCTTAGATTATAATAACATATATTTAAACTCGAGCATTACTGTCGGCAATAATTCCTTTTGTTTCATATCCACCAAAGCTTTTCATATAACTTTTAACAGAAGATCCATAGGCATCTTTGCATTTTTGTTTTCCGTTAGATTTCAAGAATTTTTTTACAGAACCTGCGCCACCCAAATGTGCCGATGCTAAAATACCAGATTCCGTTATTTTTACACCATCAATAGTTTTTCCGGAATAGTGTTCAATTTCTTCTTTTAGTATAGATTTATTTACTTTTAAAAGCGCAATAAATGCTTTTTCTTGTAATTTTTTATTGTTTAGAAAAGTCGCACTATCATGAATTCCAATTGTTTTTAGAGTTTCAATACCAAACTGATATTTTCCCATATATCCAAGTGAGTTTACTAAATTGTAGTTTCCTTGAGATTCTTTAAAAGCAAGTGCTTCTTTAAATCCGACAAAAAATTTTCCAATATACGGAATTTTTTTTGAAGTATAGTTCTTACTGTTTAATGATGGTAAAGAATAATCATTTGCTATTTCATCATTTTTTATTACGACATAAGTATCGTTTTTTGAGGACTTAAAACCAGAACTCATAAACCCAATTGCGGCAATGATAATGGAGTAAAATATACATTTTTTTAACATAAAGTTGTTTTCTTCAAAGTCTGTCACACTAGGAAATTTCTACTCTACAAAGTTAACCTCGTTAAGAATGAAACTGAAAATCAATACGTTAAATTTTTCAGAAAATATAAACAATCAAGGTTAACAACTCTGCGAACCACTTTGAAAGTAGTTGCTGACAGGTGATTGCAAAATTATAAAAAAGACTTTTTTTTGTTAAAAATTGACAAAAAAACGAAAGTTTTAAATCTATTTATAAGCAAGTTAGTATTTAAATTAACTATTTTTTTATAAGACAAACGTCTAATTGTTGTAAGGTATATTAAGATTACCTTTTTACTCCTTGTTTATTAATCCAATCGCGATATTTATTAGCAATTACAACATGCTCTGCAAAGGTTTTTGCAAATTCGTGGTATCCAAAATGTTCTATGCTTGCGCAAAAAAACAAATATTCATTTTTATCTGGTTTCAAAACGGCTTCTAGAGCCGTAATATCGGGCATTGCAATTGGTGCTGGTGGTAATCCTAAATGTACGTAGGTATTGTAGGGCGAATTTATTTGCAAATCTTGAGGAATTACTCGTTTTATGATTTTAGTAAAATCATTTGATTGCTTTTTTACTGCATAAATAATTGTTGGATCTGCTTGTAATGGCATTTCAATTTTTAATCGATTCAAATAAACTGCTGCGATTTTTGGGCGTTCGTCCTTTTTTACACTTTCTTTATGAACAATCGAGGCTAAAATTGTCGCTTCAATAGGGGTTAAATTGTTTTCTTTTGCTAGTGCGATTCGTTCTTTTGTCCAGAAATTTTGATATTCTTTTAGCATTTTATCTCTAAATTTTTCTGCTGAAGTATTCCAGTACATTTCATAAGTATTTGGAATTAGTACTGCAAAAACATTCTCTTCGGTAAAACCGTTTTTTGTTAGAAATTCTGGGTTTCTGAATGAATTTAAAATAGAAATACTATCGGCTTCGATTTGAGAACTTACTCGACCCGCAAAATCTTCTAAACGTTCTTGGTTGTTAAAAGCCAATTTTACTGCTACATTTTGTCGTAAAGCCGTTACTAAAGCAAAACTACTCATACCTTCCTTAATCAAAAATCGACCCGATTTTACATGTTCTGGATACGAGCGTTTAGTGGCAATAAACTCAAATTTATCAATGTCTTTGATGTAAGGAGCAATGATTTTTTTGACTAATTTGTAATTCGCATTTGTCGGAATGGTTACAAAATGTTCTTTTTCAGAAAGATTTGTGTTGTCTGTAAAAACTTTTGAATAAATAAAAATTCCTGCTGCTAAAACTAAAAGTGTTAGAATTGAAATTACAATTTTGATTGATTTGCCTTTTTTCAAAATACTGTTTTATTTAGGGTTTATTAATTGATATAAGTTTTCGTCTTTGTAGATTCCATTGACCAAATTCCATTTTTTTTTGGTTCCTACGATTTGAAAACCAAATTTAATAAAAAGAGCCAAACTCGCCTCGTTTTCCGTCGAAATATTAGCAAAAATTTGATGAATATTTAAAATCTCGAAACAATAATCGATCAATAATCCTAATGCTTGTGATCCAACTCCGTTATTTCTATTGGTTTCATTATTGATGAGAATTCCAATTCCTATGCGACTATTTTTTGGATCATAATCAAATAAATCGATTAAACCAATGGCTTTGAAATTATGATTTTTGCAAATCACTAATCGCAATTGCTTGGCTTCGTAGATATCTTGATGCGAATTTTCGAGATATTGTTTGATTAGAAATTTACTATACGGAGTTTGTGTATTACTAACTTCCCAAATAGATACATTGTTTTCAATGGAATAAACAAATTCTAAATCCTCGGGTTCGAGAGCGCGAAGATATATATTTTGTGCTTGAAGAGTTTTCAATCTATTTTAGATATTAGATTCAATTTCGCCAGAAAAAGCAAACATTGCTGGTCCTTTTAAAAATACATTCGAATAATTGTCAAATTCCTCATCAAAAAAAACAATTAGTTTTCCGCCTTGAACATTAATTTGAATTTTTGTAGCATTGGTTTTTTTTGTCGCATGCATTGCAATTGCAACGGCAGTTGCGCCAGTTCCACACGACAATGTTTCGTCCTCAACGCCACGCTCAAAAGTTCGAATAGAAAATTCAGATTCAGAAACTTGTGAAACAAAATTTATGTTACTTCCAGATTTCCCATACAAATCACTATTCCGAATTCGAGAGCCATTTTCTTTTACATTATATAGATGCAAATTTTCGACCATCTCCACATGATGTGGAGAACCAGTATTCAGAAAAATATAATCGTCTGTAATTTTTATATCTGAAACATTGCTCATTTGAAGGGAAACTATATTATTTTCATTAATAGTTGCGTGATGCAACCCATCAATGGCTACGAAAGTTGCTTTATTTTCAATGATATTCAAACTTTTAGCAAATGCGACTAAACATCGTCCGCCGTTGCCACACATAGTGCTTTGATTTCCGTCGGAGTTGTAGTAAACCATTTTAAAATGGGTTGAATTTTTGAGCCTCGATTCAATAGCATCTTTTTCGAGTAAAATCAATCCATCGGCACCAATCCCAAAACGTCTGTCGCATAAATGCTCAATCAGTTTGATGTTGTCTTTCGGGAAAAAATCGGTACGATTGTCTATCATAACAAAATCGTTTCCTGTTCCTTGATATTTATGAAATTGTATTTTCAATTTTAATTTTTAAAATTATAAAACAAAAATAGGATAATGTTATTGAATCATTGCTACGTTGCAACTATTAATGTTACGTTAAAGATTGTTAAGCACTAGTTAAACTGTTTTTTTTCATAAAATTAGTTATATAATTTTACATCACTAATTTAATTTATATAAAAAATGAAAAAGTTTTCAAGTTTATTTTTGGTTTCGTTGTTGAGCGGAGTTGTTACACTTGGCGCTTACAAAATGTTGTTCGAAAATAGTGGTTATTTGAGCAATCAAAGAAATTCTATTGTTTCATCCGCAACAAATTCCTATTCTAAAAACGTTGGTTTTTCTGCCGAAAACACTGATTTTACGGTTGCTGCAGACAAAGCAATACATTCCGTAGTTCATGTAAAAAATGTATCCAATGTAATGGTTTCTAACCCAATGATGGAATTCTTTTATGGAGCAGGGAGTGGTCGTCAACAGGAGCAAATTGGTACCGGATCTGGAGTTATTATTTCCGAAGATGGTTATATTGTAACCAATAATCATGTAATAAAAGATGCACAAGACATCGAAATTACTCTAAATAACAAAAAAACATACAAAGCAAAACTCGTAGGAACAGATTCTAAAATGGATATTGCTTTATTAAAAATCGAAAGCGATGTTAAATTACCATTTTCAACTTTTGGCGATTCAGATAATGTGAAAATTGGCGAATGGGTTTTAGCAATCGGAAATCCATACAATCTAACCTCGACAGTAACTGCTGGAATAGTTTCGGCGAAAGCTAGGGATTTAGATACCAACGGAATGCAATCGTTTTTGCAAACAGATGCCGCTGTAAATCCAGGAAATAGCGGAGGAGCACTTGTGAATACTCGTGGAGAATTGATTGGGATTAACACCATGATTTCGTCTCAAACAGGTTCGTATGTTGGGTATTCTTTTGCCGTTCCTTCGAATATTACTAAAAAAATTATTGAAGATATAATGGAATTCGGAAACGTACAACGAGGAATTCTTGGAGTTGAGGGAAGCGAACTAACAGGCGATGCATCGAAAGCACTTGGAATTTCTCAATCGGAAGGGTTTTATGTTAAAAAAGTAAATAAAAATTCGGGAGCCGAAAAATCAGGTTTGACTAAAGGTGATGTAATTATTAAACTGGACAATCAAAACATTTCGACCTATTCTGAACTTTCTGGATACATAAATACAAAACGCCCAAATGACAAGGTTCAAGTAACTTTTATCCGAGGCGAAAAAACGCTAATTGTACCTGTAACCTTGACAAAAAATGATTATGTTGCAACTGAATTTAAAGGGATTGAACTTGAAAATTTAGACCCAAACGACAAAAAGAAATTTAGAGTTTCCTATGGTGTGAAAATCAAAACTATTGATAATGAACGTTTAAATCAATATGCAGATGATTTGAAAGGTGGAATTATTCTCAAAATCGATAATGTAAACGCTACAGATATTGAATCTGTTTCGAGAATTATGGCTAATAAAAATGACACCCAAAGTGTTCAAATCGAAATGTTGACTAACATGGGGCAAGTTATTCGACTGATTTTGTAAGACTAATTTCTAAAATACAATAAAAAAAGCAAGATTATAAGTCTTGCTTTTTTTATACTTTTAAATGATGTAAATAGAACTATTACTACATTGAATCAATTTCTTCTTGAATTGTCTCCCATTCTAAAAGTAATTTTTCTAAATCTGCCTTCTTTTTATTATATGCCGTAAAAAAACGAGCATCTTCGATGTGTTTGTCATAATTCGATGCCAATGCTTTGTCGTCTGCTTGAATATCTCGCTCTAAATCTTTGATGCTCGATTCGACTTTTGACAAACGATTTTGTAACGATTTTGATTTTTTTTGGTCGTCGTAAGAAATATTTTGTTTGTCTTGTTTCTTGTCTCTTGTCTCTTCATTTTTATCCTTTTTCTCAACTTCACGCATATTTTCTAAATTGCGCTGTTCCAAGAAATAATTAATATCGCCTAAATATTCTTTGATTTTTTGATCCTTAAATTCATAAACCAAATTCGACATTCCTTGCAAGAAATCTCTATCATGCGAGACCAAAAGTAGTGTTCCTTCGAACTTTTGTAGTGCTGCTTTCAAGACATTTTTGGATTTAATATCCAAGTGATTTGTTGGTTCATCCATCAACAAAACGTTGATTGGTTGTAACAATAACTTGCATAATGCCAACCTATTACGTTCGCCTCCAGAAAGTACTTTTACTTTCTTTTCGACATCGTCGCCACGAAAAAGGAACGAACCCAACATATCTCGAACTTTCGAACGATTGGTATCTGTTGCGGCGTCTTCCATTGTCCGCAAAAGCGTGATTTCGCCATCGAGATATTCGGCTTGATTTTGGGCAAAATATCCAACCTGAACATTATGACCCATTTTGATATTGCCTTTGTATTCGAATTCATTTACAATTGCTTTGATAAAAGTCGATTTTCCTTGTCCGTTTTGTCCAACAAATGCAATTTTAGAACCTCTTTCGACCAATAAATTAATATCTTTCAAGATGGTTTTATCTCCGTATGCTTTTGTAACATCTTCGGCTTCAATAACTACTCTACCAGGTACTTTGGATACTGGAAAAGAGATATTCATTACCGAATTATCGTCTTCATCGACTTCGATTCGTTCGACTTTATCGAGTTTTTTTATGAGCGATTGCGCCATCGATGCTTTTGAGGCTTTGGCACGAAATTTTTCGATTAATTTCTCGGTTTCTTCAATTTTTTTGGCTTGATTTTTTTGTGTTGCCAATTGTTTTTCACGAATTTCGTGACGCAATTCTAAATATTGAGAATAAGGTTTATTGAAATCATAGGCTTTGCCTAAAGAAATTTCGATAGTTCGATTGGTAACATTATCCAAAAACATTTTATCGTGCGAAACAATTACTACAACGCCAGGATAATTACGCAAAAAACTCTCCAACCAAATGATACTTTCTATATCCAAGTGATTCGTTGGCTCGTCAAGAAGCAAAATATCATTGGCTTGAAGCAATAGTTTTGCTAATTCAATTCGCATTCTCCATCCGCCAGAAAACGTTTCGGTCTGGTTGTTAAAAACTTCTCTTTTGAAACCAAGACCTAAAAGAATTTTTTCGGTATCGCCCACATAATTGTATCCGCCTAGCAATTCAAAACGATGCGTATAATCTGATAAATCTTCGATTATTTGACTGTATTGGTCGCTTTCATAATCGGTTCTGGTTACCAATTGATGGTTTATGTCTTCGAGTTTTCGCTCTACAATTTGAATATCGGTAAATGCTTGATAGGCTTCTTCTAGAACCGTTCTGCCTTGTTCGAAATCAATATCTTGGCGCAAAAAACCTATTCGAACTTCTTTTTCGGTCGCAATTTGACCAGAATCTGGTTTGAAATCGCCTGCCAATATTTTAAGCATTGTTGATTTCCCTGCTCCGTTTTTTCCGACAAGTCCAACTCTGTCGCCAGCGCCCATTCTAAAAGTTACTTCTTCGAAAAGATATGTTCCTCCGAAAGAAACCGACAAATTGTGTATATTTAGCATTGTTAATGTTTGTTTAAAGTTTAAAGTTTCAGGTTTCAGAAACCTCAAATTGTATTCAAAAGTTGTAAATTTGTAAAGTCAAATTAATGACTTATTTAATTTTTTGCAAATGTTAAAAAAAGGATTGAAAATAAATAGCATTTTAACAGGAAGTTGTCCAAGATGCCAAAAAGAAAGCATGTATTTGGACAAAAACTTGCTTCATCTTACAAAATTACTCAAAATGAATGAAAAATGTAGCCATTGTGATTTGAAATATCAAATTGAGCCTTCGTTTTTTTATGGCGCTATGTATGTGAGTTATGGTTTAAATGTTGCAATAATGCTAATTGTATTTTTAGTTGCTTTTTTTGGATTTAATGCAAAAGTTGGAGCAACTTTTTTGTCAATAATTATCATTCTAACGCTGTTATTTCCATTTGTTGTTCGACTTTCTCGAAATATTTATATTAATATGTTTGTGAGTTATGATAGGCGTTTTGAAAATATGAAATAATTTTTTTAACTAAAAATTAATAAACGTTTGTTTTCAAAACTTTTCCAAATGATTTAATTTTACATAATATGAAAAATGTTGACAAAAAAGGTTTTTATTTCAAAGAATATACTGCCGAAGAGCAAACGCCATTCGATAAATTGTTCGGAATTTTCAAGGAATTAATTACCCACACATCAGGCGATTTTGATGAAGCAATCGATTGGTTGCGTGAACTCGATGTGGAATACAAATTAACAACGCCAGAATATACCATCGACGATTTTATTGAAGATCTTAAAGCCAAAGGTTACATTCGAGAAGAACTAAAAGCCGATGGAACCTCGGATGGAATAGGTATTACTGCCAAAACCGAACGTGCCATTCGCCAAAGCGCACTCGATCAAATTTTCGGAAATCTAAAAAAATCGGGCAACGGAAACCACAAAACCAAACATTCAGGAAATGGTGATGAGCATACGGGCGAATATCGAGATTTTCAGTTTGGCGATGGTCTAGAACGCATTTCATTAACCGAAAGTTTGCGAAACGCACAAATAAACAATGGTGTTGAAGACTTTATGATTACCGAAAACGATTTGATTGTTGAAGATTCGCAATTCAAAGCCCAAATGTCTACCGTTTTGATGATTGACATTTCGCACAGTATGATTTTGTATGGCGAAGACCGAATTACACCAGCCAAAAAAGTAGCAATGGCTTTGGCGGAATTAATCACAACCCGTTATCCAAAAGACACAATAGATATTTTGGTTTTTGGCAACGATGCTTGGACAATTGCTATTCGAGATTTGCCTTACCTTAAAGTTGGTCCATATCATACAAATACTGTTGCTGGTTTGCAACTGGCAATGGATTTATTGCGTAGAAAACGAAATACCAACAAACAAATTTTTATGATTACCGACGGAAAACCAAGTTGCGTTCGCGAAAAAGATGGTACCTATTACATGAACAGCAACGGACTCGACGATTATATTGTCGATAAATGCTACAGTCAAGCAGCGCAAGCACGAAAATTGCACATTCCGATTACGACTTTTATGATAGCCAATGATCCCTATTTGCAACGATTCGTAAACCATTTTACCGAAGCCAACCAGGGAAAAGCGTTTTATACAGGACTAAAAGGACTTGGCGAAATGATTTTCGAAGATTATGAAACGAATAGAAAAAAGAAGATAAAATAAGAAAATAGAGTCAAGAAGAAGGAATAAAGAGCATAAAAAATAGGAGTAAGATTTAAATAAAAGCGTTGCTATTCAACTTGGAAAATAATTTCAAATAATTTACTTTTGATGAAATTTTAAATTTAATATGGAAAATACAATCATAGAAATTCTTGCTTATACAATTCCGTCAATAATAACAGGTGGTGTTGCTTATTATTTATTCAATTCGTATTTTAAAGACCAACAAAATACGCGTCGTTGGTTGTTACAAAAAGAGGCTCAAAAAGATGCTTTACCAATCCGTTTACAGGCTTACGAACGAATGAGTTTGTTTTTGGAACGCATCAATATTATAAAATTAGTGGTTCGTATAATGCCAATTTCGGACGATAAAAATGATTATGAAAATTATCTTATTGCTCAAATAGAACAAGAATTCGACCATAATTTAACACAACAAATTTATATATCCAACGAATGCTGGACTATGATTTTGAGTGCTAAAAATGCTACAATTCAAATGATTAGAGTTGCTAACAGAAGTGAAAAAGTATATAATGCCGATAAACTTCGCGAAGTAATTCTGAACGAAATGATGGATCAACAATCTCCTAGCGTGGTTGCGCTTGAGTACATCAAAAACGAAGTTGGAATGTTATGGTAAACTAGGATTTCAGTAATTTACTTAATGCTATATTTTCGTTTTCTGGAATTTTTATCAAAAGTTGCTCAAAATAAACCCTATTACTTGGATTTTTCAGCAATATTCTAATTTGCTCTTTTGCAAATTTACTAAATTGCCATTTGTAATTTATTAATCCATTTATTAAAAAAGGAAAATAATTACGATCGTTTCCATCTAAATAAATAAGATTTGTTAGTGCATTTTGTCGAGTTTCTATTTCGAATTTTGGTGAAGCATAATTCAATAGTTCACTATACAAATTAATTTTGTTTTCGGATTCATAATCTTTCGTATTCAAAGCCAAAGTAATCCATAAAATACGTATGGTTGCGTCTTTAAATCTAATTGTATTTTTGGTTTTATCTAGTAAATTAATTCTGTTTTCGGGAAAACTTTCCCATAACGAATTCATAGCAATTTCCTTTGTAATAAAGGAGTTATCATCCAAAAATGTTTCGTATTCTGATTTAAAATTCAATGGTATTTCTTGTGAATTTTGAGCAATTGCACGACGAACATTCACATCGTTTGTTTGCATTCCTAAACGTAATAAATCCAATTTTTTATCGAAAGAAACCTCTCGTAATTGCGAGATAATTTCTTCTTTTATTGGATAAAAAACATTCGATTTCATAACTTCCTTAAACTTATTTTGCTTTTCATCGAAAGGAACACCTGCAAGCTGAGTGATTTCGATATATTTTTTTATAAAATCGTTTTTATTTAATAAATCTTGTACTTCTTTAACTTCAAAGCCTGATTTTTCTAGCCAATTTTCTTTAAATTTTTTGCTATCGAAATTCGAAACTTTATTTATTTCGGATAAAAAATCATCGGTTTCTACAGTTTCAAATTTGTGTTTTTCTAAATAATTTTTCACTGCTTTACGGAAATTTACTTCGCCAATATTTTCATGCAAAACATATAATGCCAATGCTCCTTTTTGATAAAATGATAACGAACTTGCCTTTTCATTCAGAATCGGAATAGTATCGGTTTTGGATGCTTCTTGCAATTGTTCCACTATTTTGTAGAGTTTCCAATTAAAATAATCATTACCCAAAATTTTCTTTTCGGCCAAAAGCGCATAATACGTGGCAAAACCTTCTTGCAGCCAATGGTGTTTTCCTGATTTTGCCGTTATCATGTCACCAAACCACTGGTGCGCCAATTCGTGCGCATTAACATCAATATAGTTTTGGTCGTTGTATGCAACCGAATCCACAACAAATTCTTGTGCAAAAACGGTTGCAGATGTATTTTCCATTCCAGCATACAAAAAATCGCGAACCGGAATTTGTTTGTAAATTTGCCAAGGATATTTGACGCCAATTTCGGTTTCTAAAAAATCGAAAATTTCTTTTGAATGTCTGTAGGTTGGCTCAAATTTCAGTTTATCTTCGGACTCAATAAATAGTTCTAACGGAATTCCAGATTTAGATTTCAGGGTTTTATTTTCGAATTTTCCGATGGCTAACATCAATAAATAACTCGACATTGGTTTTTGCATTCGGTATTGCCAAAGTTTTCTATCGTTTAAAATGGTTTTGTATTTTAGAACTCCGTTGGAAATAACTTCATATTTTTTATCGAAAGTAATGTCTAAATTGAAAATCAATTTTTCGTTCACATCATCAAAACTCGGAAACCAATTGCTAGTGTATTTTCCTTGACCTTGTGTCCAAATTTGCCAGTTATTGTCGAAATTATTAAAATAAATTGCTTGTTTTGGATGAGCAACATAATTAAACGAAAGGTTGTTTTTTCCTAGATTATAATTCTGAAAAATGGCTAATTTCTTTCCTGAATTTTTATAATCAACTTGTTTATCATTTACAAAAACAGTGTCGAAACTCATGTTTTGAGCATCAATATATATGGTGTCGACCATTTGCAAAACTTCAAAATTATACAAAACAGCACCCAAGACTTCTTTTTTATCAGGGTCTAGGGTGATTTTTCCGACAGCCGATTTAAAATCGACTTTTTGGATTTGTTGGGCAACTAGTGTTACCGAAAATAATAGTACGTGTAGGTAGCGCATTGTTTGGATTTTAATACAAAGTTTAACAAGCATATATAATCAAAAAAAAATATACATACTATTTTTTTTAACTTTTTTTATTTTTTTTACAAAAAAATAACATTATATTTACATTATTATTAATTTAAAAATAAAATTATGAAAAAATTATTACTTTTTACAATTCTAACAATTAGTTTAGGATTAAATGCTCAAGTTGTTATTTACGACACAACACACGCAGGAACAAGTGGAGTCGAAATTTCAAATACTGCAAATGGACCAGCAACAAGCATGGGTGATGCAGTTGTGTTGGCAGGAACACAGCGTTATTTAAATTCAATTGTTGCAAATATTTTCACAATAACTGCTGTAACACCATTTACTGTAACTATGACATTGTATACAGATTGTCCTTCTGTAACTGGTTCTGGAGCATGTGGATCGGGTGCAGGAACGTTAATTGCTGGATCTTCTGTTACAGTTTCAGTAACTCCTACTGCTTTAGGAATACCTGTAGATGTTGTTTTTCCGTATTCTAGTTTAAATTTATCTTCAGAAACTGACAATACAATTACAGTTATGATAAATGCAAGTAGAACCGATGTATATTGGACTCTTGGAGAAACACCAGTTATTGGCGCAATGCCAGCAGGCGAAACTGGATTAGGATTTGCAACAAGATGTGGTAGTGTTGGTTCAAACAATGGTTGTGCTAGAAATTTTAGTATTGCTAATAATTTTGCGATGACCATAAATGCTAGCGCAACTCTAAAAACAGATAATTTTATTAGTGAAAAATTCTCTATCTCACCAAACCCAGCAAACGATTTTGTAAACATTGCAAACTCGGAAAACATTAAGGTTTCGTCAGTAAAAATTACAGATTTGAATGGTCGTGTAGTAAAACAAAACAATTTCGATAGCGTTTCGGACATTCAAGTAAATGTTTCAGATTTATCGTCAGGAATTTATATGATGAACATTAACTCAAGCGAAGGTGCTGTTACCAAAAAAATTATTAAAAACTAAATTTTAGTTTCTTACAAAAAAAGCCAAATCGAAAGATTTGGCTTTTTTTGTATCTAATAATATTTTATTTCGAAGTAGCACTTTCTTTAACTAATCGTTTCAAAATTGCCCATTGTTTCAAAGCATCACGCGCTTCGACGGCTGGATAGCCCAGCATTACTTTGCCTGCATCGATATCGCCAGTTACTCCCGAACCTGCACCAACTATGGCGCCATCACCAATTGTAGTATGGTCTTTTATGGAGGCACTACCGCCAATAACAACACCATTTCCAAGGGTTACGGAACCTGCTAAGCCCGAATTTCCTGCCATGATACAAAATTTCCCAAGTTTGGAGTTATGTCCGATTTGAACTAAATTATCGATTTTGCAACCATCACCCAAAATTGTGGAACTAAATTTTCCGCGATCGACGCATGAGTTGGCTCCAATTTCGACATTATTACCAATTATAACATTACCAATTTGAGGAATTTTTACCAAACCACGCTCTGAATCAGGACGAAAACCAAAACCATCGGCACCAATTGTTGCATTTGGATGAAGAATACAATTGTTACCAATATGACAACGCTCACGAATGACGGTTCCTGACCAAATTATAGTATTTTTGCCAATCGTACATTCGTCGAGAATAGTTACGTTTGGATAAATAGTTACATTTTCGCCTATAATTACATGAGGTCCAATATAACAACCTGCACCAATCCTAGAACCATTACCAATGGTCGAATTATCATCTACAATTGCTGTAGCATGAACATCAGAATAAAAAATCGGAGTAGGTGGAGCAAACATTTCGAGTACTTGCGACATGGCTAAATCGGCATTTTTTACTTTAATGAAAGCACGGTTTTCGCCAGGTTCGATAGCAATAGTATCGTTTACAACTGCCACACTAGCATTGGATGTTGCCCAAAATTTTTCGTATCTTTTGTTCCCAATAAACGAAATTTGGGTATTCGATGCTACATCCAATTGCTCTGGCGCAGTAATGTTTTGAGTTGTATCTCCAACAATTTCGCCTTTCAGAACTTCGTTAATTTGAGATAGTGAAAATGATTTCATTTTTTGGTTTTAAAATAATAAATATTTGAAATTGATGGATGTATTACTGAATTTATATGAGTTTCCAGAATCAGATGTATCTAATTCTAATTTTGTATAATATCGAAAATCTAAATTGAATTTTTTATATTGAATTCCAATATCAAAAGCAAAATTTTGACGAATGTTTGAAAAATCCAGGAATTCAAGTCCATTAACTTCAACTTTTGATGAATAATTAGGGAAAATCTGATTATAAATTAAATCAAAAAATAGTTTAGAATTAGAATTTAAAAACAAATATTTTCTTATTCCGATCGGAATTTGTATGTACTTAAATGTAGATTTAGTAGAATAATTATAAACAAAAATATCATTGTGTACTATTATATCTTTTTCGGCATTGTAATTGTTATAAGCAGGTTGAATAAAACTACTCCAACTATAATTATTAAAAGGCAATAGAAATTCTATTTCAAATCCGAAACCAAAATTTGAAACTTTATTTAATTCATATTTACCACTTAAAAGTCCATATTTGCTGTTCAAATTCAAAGATGAATTATTTAATGATATAACCGCTTTAAAGTTTATTTTAGTTTTTTTGTCGATTGAAACTGCTTTGGTAGTTGTATCTCCTTGACAATTATTTACTTTCAAGAAATATTTTATTAAATCAGAAGTATTGTATTCTAAATTATTTAAAACAGAAGAATTGTCCGTTGGACATTTTACATTTATATATAATTGTTTTTTATAATCACTATTTGTGAGTGAATTAGTTGTGTTTTCGGACGATTCATAAAAATTTTTATAAATAAGTTGTTGAATAGGAACATTTTTGTTACTAAAAAAAAGCCTTGGAGCATATTCTGCATCGTATAAATACAAATTATTCGTGCCTTCAACTAAAACCTTTAGAAATACTTTTTGATTTTTAAAAATGGGCTCTCTTTGAGTAGAATAATTTTGAATATTATCTGATGATATATCAATATCTACAATTTGTCTTATGTATTTTACATTTTCATTAATACAAAATTCTTTAACATCATTTATTGTATTTATTTTTGAAGTTTCATTTTCATTAAACTTATATTCAAATTCAGTAGGGTTGTTTCTCCAATCGACATTTTTTATCAAACATTCAGTTTTTTGGTCGTTATTATTTATAAAATATCCTTTTAGAAATTTTGTTTGTGAAAACGTGTTTATTGTAAGAATTGAAAGTAATAGTATTATTTTAAATTTCATGAGTTTAAATTATTTGATTGTATATTTTTATCTTGCTGCAGGAACTTTTGCCCAATTTTCTCCTCGTTTTATACGAAGTAACTGAGTTTCGGTAATTGGATAACGTTTTGCTAACTCTCGCAAAGAAATTCCTTCGTTCATACGTTTTTTCAGAATCGAAACTTGGCTTGTTGTTAGTTTAGAGCGAGTAACTCTTCGAACCGACAGTGCTTTTATTTTGGATTTTACTACATACGGACTATTTTTTTGATGGATCACATTCTCTTCGCGTGTCATCCATTTTAGGTTCGAATGATGATTATTATGCTTGTCATAATCAATATGTGCTACTAAATTATGATTTTCCGAAGGTTGTTCGAGAAAATAATTGGCTACGAAACGATGAATTAAGTTTCCGAAAATTTTTTTGCGACTGTTTGTGTTTTTTTTATATTTTCTTTTATAACTTTTTTGGGTTTTATCCAGTTCTAATTGCTTTTGGTTACTGGTTTCTTGAATTTGTGATTTCGAAATACTATCTAAATCTAATGATTCTAACTGTATTTTAAATTCTTTAATTTCAGTTTTTAATTTTGAAATTTCGAGTCGAATTTCATTGAATATTTGTTTGTCTTTCTCGGAAATTTTTTCCATTACTGTAATTCTGGCAAACAAATAACCTTCTTTGTGAAGTTCGTTTAAAATTCTTTCGGTTCCATCTGATTTTTGGGTGCGTTTTACTATTCCATAATTAGAAATTTCTAGCGTAAACTTTTCCGAAAACAATTCTGACATTTCAATAATTGCCCACTTTTCGGTGTCGTGAAATCTTTTTATATAATTGTCCATAATATTGTAATTTTATTAATATTTGTTTGAAAAATTAGAAAAAATCTATTTTTTTTATACTATTAATAAATGAAATTTAATATTTGTAATATTTTATTTAATAACGTATGTTGCCTTTGCGACTAGTTACAAAATAAGACATTTTTTTTTAAATTTCCAAATTATGGATTGTTAATTGTAAATTAATTGTAAACTAATTCAAAGATTTTAACGTTTCATTTACTTTATCAAAATCGGTTTCGATGGCTTTGTATAGTATAACTTTTCCGTTTTTGTCAATAATTACATATCTTGGAATCCAATTTAAATCGATTGCTTTACCAAAAACACCTTTCATGCCATCATTTGCCATAAAATGATCCCCTTTTAATTCGTGTTTTTCGATGCCTTCTTTCCATTTATCGGCAGTTTTATCCATCGATAAAAAAAGGTAATCAACATTTGGATTATTTTCTTGTAACTTTTTTAAATTAGGCATATTTTTCACACAATCACCGCACCAAGATGCCCAAACTTCTATTAAAACTGCTTTTCCCTTATGCTTTTTTAGAATATCTCCAAACGCAATTTGACTTCCATCCAATGACAAAAGGGTAGTTGATAATGCTTCTTTCGAAAATTTTGTTTTTTGAGCATTTGAACAAGAAAATGATACAACTGCTAACAGAATTAAGACTAAATTTTTCATAGTTTTTTATTTTTAACAAATTTAAGTTTTTTTATTTAATCAGATTCACAAATTCCTCTTTATTAAATTTATCGTTGGCGGTTCCAAAATAATATTTAATTTCTTTACCGTCCTGCAATAATTTCACACCTGGAACGTCTTTTCCTGTGCCAAGAATCTTCCAAAAACCTATTACATCAACAATTTTGTATGGATATTTTGCTCCAGCAACATCAAAAAATTCGGGAATTAAATTTGCCTCTTCATCCATAAAAATAATAGACATTTCAGGAAAGTTTGAATTAGATTTTTTTAGTTCGGTCAATTCTTTAACAGTTGCTCGGCAATGATCACAACCAGGAACGAAGAAACAGAGCACTTTTTTGCCAGAATCTATATTCGAGAAATATTTGGCATAACCCGATTTTGTTTTTGGTTCTAAAGTTATTTCGGTGTTTTTTTCAAGTACTGGCTTTACAAATTTAATCATATTTGTAGTATCAGTTTTTGTGGTTTCGGTTACTTTTTCATTAATTTTTAAAGGAGTAATTTTAGTAGTAATTGTATCGGTAGCCAATTCTGAAACTGGACTAACAGAATATTCTGATTCTGGTGGATGAATTGGCGCAACCATAAAAATTCCGAGAATAGTTGCTAATAAAAGGGTCGTTAATATCCAAAAATTCTCGGTTTTGTGATTGTTTTTTGGTAATAATGTGTACAAATATCCTAATAATCCAATTGCAATACTATTTTTGATAATCGCTTGAATGGGTGTCATTGGAATTAATTCGCCAAAACAGCCACAATTTCCAGAATTTCCGCCACTCAAATACGTTACATACGTTAAATGAAAAATAAAAACTACCAATAACAAAATTGTTACAGGAATCAAGAAATTTTTCAAGAAATTTTTTTGTAAAATCAAAAATCCCAAAGCCAATTCTATACCTATTAATATACGAGAAAAAAATGGTGCCACACTTTCAGAAAATCCTAACGTATAAAGTTGCTTTACTTCGAATGTTGAAATTGCAAAATAAGGCGATGGATACATTTTGGCGATTGCCGAAATAATGAATAA
This sequence comes from Bacteroidota bacterium, assembly GCA_043738745.1. Lineage (GTDB taxonomy): Bacteria > Bacteroidota > Bacteroidia > Flavobacteriales > Flavobacteriaceae > Flavobacterium. Next base: position 908 of record JAYUFL010000222.1, on the reverse strand, counting down.
AAATGCAATTATTATTCTGATTGCCCAAGTTATAAATATTTTAGAATCTTTCATTTTTATACAAATGTAAAAAGTAGTTAATAAATTTTTTGTTAATGAGTTGTTATTGTTTAAATCCCATTAAAATCAAAGCAAATACTGCATAATTAATCATATCCTGATAATTAGCATCAATTCCTTCCGAAACCAAAGTTTTTCCTTTGTTATCTTCGATTTGTTTGACGCGCAAAATTTTTTGTAAAATCAAGTCAGTCAAAGAACTCACACGCATTTCGCGCCAAGCCTCGCCATAATCATGATTTTTATCCTCCATTAATTGTTTTGTAAGTGCAATTTTTTGGTCGTATAATTGTGATGCTTTTTCTATAGATAAATCAGTTTGAGTTGCCACTCCTAATTCGAGTTGAATGAGTGCCATTATTGAATAATTTATAATTCCAATAAATTCTCCTGTTTCGTCCTCATCTATTTTTCGAATTTCATTTTCTTGCAAACTTCTTATTCTTTGGGCTTTTATAAAAATCTGATCCGTAAGTGATGGCAAACGCAAAATACGCCATGCACAACCATAATCTTTCATTTTATTATTGAAAAGTGATCTGCAAATCGCAATTACTTTGTCATATTCTTGTGAAGTATTCTCCATTTTTATGCTATATATTTGTATAAATTTGTTTCAAAAATAAGCATAATTTTTTAATCTGAAATCTGCAAACCAAAAACTGCTAACTAAAAATGAATTGTAACGGCAAACTTATTGATTTATCTTCACCCAAAGTCATGGGAATTCTGAATATTACTCCAAACTCGTTTTATGATGGTGGAAAATTTACTGTAGAAAATCAGATTTTAGTTCAGGTCGAAAAAATGATTCTCGAAGGAGCCACTTTTATAGATATTGGCGCTTA
>JAYUFL010000221.1:0-8150 GCA_043738745.1 Bacteroidota bacterium | reverse complement strand
GGTTTTATAGGTGCAACTGGAAAAGGAACACCAGAGGCAAAAGGCGTTATGGGTCGTATTGACATAATTACAGGAACATTAGGAAAAGCACTTGGTGGTGCAATGGGCGGTTATACAACTGCTAAAAAGGAAATTATCGAATTGTTGCGTCAACGATCACGACCTTATTTGTTTTCAAATTCATTGGCGCCAGCAATTGTTGGTGCGTCTATAAAAGTTTTCGAATTATTAGAAAAAGACACTTCGTTGCGAGATCAACTGGAATGGAACACCAATTATTTCAAAAAAGGAATGAAATCGGCAGGTTTTGACATTGTAGAAGGCGATTCGGCCATAGTTCCTGTAATGTTATATGACGCAAAATTGTCTCAAAATATGGCAAATGAATTGTTAAAAGAAGGGATTTATGCTATCGGATTCTTCTTTCCTGTCGTTCCGAAAGATAAAGCGAGGATTCGAGTACAACTTTCTGCAGCACATTCAAAAGATCATTTAGACAAGGCTATAACTGCTTTTGTATCAGTCGGAAAGCGATTAAAAGTTATAGAATAACAAGAAATTAAGAAAATTTTGTATTTTTTATCAATTTTCGTTTTGAAATTAAATTTTTAATGTTATTTTTGTAGAAATAAATTATTGTAAACTAACAAAATTAAGTATGAAACATCTTAACAAATTATTTGTTTTAGTGTTATTGTTTGTAGGACTAGCGTCGCAAGCACAAGACAGTGACAACAAATGGGCTATAACTTTTGGAGCCAATGCATTAGACGGCGGTAGAGTAAGCGCTGATTCTAAAATTGCTGATCAATTTTCTCAGTATTTTAATGCTAAAAGATACTGGAGTATTCTTCCATCAGTATCTTATTTAAATGTAACAAGATACATTGCTTCTAACTTTTCACTTGGAGTTACAGGTTCTGTTAATAAATTAACAAAATTTGTACCTTCTAGAATTGCTCCAAGTACTGCTTATGCAGAACAAAATGTTACTTACCAAGATGCAAATTATTATGCAGCTGATGGGATTTTGAAATACAGTTTTGGAAGTTTATTAAAATGGAAAACGTTGGAACCAGCTGCTCACATTGGTGGTGGTTATACTTGGTTAGGAGAACATGCTAAAGGAGGTACTGCAAATGCAGGATTAGATCTAACTATTTGGTTCTCTGAGCAAGTAGGTTTGTCTCTTTCTTCTAGTTATAAATATTCATTTGCTGATACTGCAAATAGAGGAATGGCTGACAACTTACCAACTCACATGCAACATTTTGCAGGTTTAGTTTTTAAATTTGGTGCCAAGGATACCGATGGGGATGGAACTTATGATAAAGATGATCTTTGTCCAGATGTTGCGGGTCCAAAAGAATTAAAAGGTTGTCCTGATTCAGATGGAGATACCGTTCTTGATAAAGACGATGCTTGTCCAACAGAAGCAGGTTTAGTGGCTTTCAATGGTTGTCCTGATAGAGATGGAGATGGAATTGCTGATAAAGATGATTCTTGTCCAGACGTTGCTGGTTTAAAATCAATGAATGGTTGTCCTGATACCGATGGAGATGGAGTAACAGATGCTTCTGACAAATGCCCAACTGTAAAAGGTCCTAAAGACAATGCAGGTTGTCCTTACCCAGACAGAGATGGAGATACAGTTTTAGACAAAGATGATAAATGTCCAGATGTAGCCGGAACTGTTACAAACAATGGATGTCCAGAACCAGTTATTGACGAAGTTGCAATAAAAAAACTTAATGATTATGCTAAAACAATTTTATTTGATACAGCAAAATCTACATTCCAAGCACAAACAATGCCTGTTCTTGAATCAATTGCTGCAATATTGAAAGAATACAATACTACTAAATTTAGTATTGAAGGACATACTGACAATGCAGGAAAAGCAGATAAAAACTTGAAATTATCACAAGATAGAGCAGCCGCAGTTGTAACTTATTTAACTAGCAATGGAATTGCTGCTGACAGATTATCATCTGTAGGTTATGGTCAAACAAAACCAATTGCGAGTAACAAAACTAAATTAGGTAAAGCAAGTAACAGACGTGTAGAAGTTAAAATTGTAAAATAACTTCTTTAGAATTAATTGAAAGCCACGATTTTATCGTGGCTTTTTTTATGATTAAAAAATAATAATTATTGTCCAATCTTTTTAATTTCGAAATTAAATTCGGAGTAATAAAAATACTTTGCTAAATTATCATTAATGTTCATTCTTAATTCTGTCAAAGGAAAGAATAAAATTTATATGTATTTTAAGGCATTTTCTTTATTCTCAAAAATATATATGAGGATATTAAGTAAAACAAAAAAATTAGAAACCTCTAGTAAATGTTTTACAATCTGATAGTCTGATTATTAAACGATTATTCAAAGTATGACAAGCGTACTAAGTTTTTTCATCTCGAAAAAATTCTTAATAGAACCTATCGAATTTGTAATTTCGCAATATTGATTTAATTTATGTAATCCATGTTACGAATTCTAACTTATTTCCGTAATAGTTGATTAGTTTATGGATATAGGAATTAAATCTAGTAATCGAAAATAGAATTATAATTAGTTATTCCAAAATCAACATAATAAAAATGCTCCTCGACGATGAGAAGCATTTGTTTTTTAGTATTTAAAATAAATTAAAATTTAACTAATTTATTTGATTTAAGTTTAATTGTCATTTTTTTTACAATTGGCATTGTTATGGGCTGCAAATCATCTAGTATATTAATCGCCTCTTCTACGTAAATATCTTTTGACAAGTTATCATGCCATCTTTTTCTTTTATCTTTTAAAGCTTCATCTGATTTCATTAGTTCAACTTCCGTAGGAAGTGACTCAAATTTAAGATTGTTGTGATAGTCTTTAATAGGTTTATATTTTTTTAATTCCAATTCAATCGAACTTTGTTCTTCCTTAAATTTATCTATATTTAAACTAAAATTAAAATCTTTATTACGATTATCAATCCATTTAGCATTTTCTTCAATCAGTTTAAAATTTTCGTTTTTTTCAATCCTAATATTACTTTTTGCAATTGCTAAATCAAAATTAGTTTGTTTATTCCAAGTTGTATATGATGCTGGCTCGATTTTATCCCAAGGCATTGCATTGTCTGAATCCCTTTCGCTCATTTTAAGATACATAAATCGGTCTGGCATAACAACATCACTTTTAACACCCTCAAGTTGAGTTGAACCCCCGTTAATTCTATAAAATTTTTGTACGGTGGTTTTCAAAGCACCCAAATCCCCAAAAGTACCTGCTCTCACGAATTGATTCAAATCAGTAACTGTTTGTACAGTTCCTTTACCATAGGTTTGTTTACTACCTATTACTATACCTCTTTTATAATCCTGAATTGCAGCAGCTAGAATTTCTGACGCTGATGCCGAAAAATTATTTATCATTATAACAAGCGGACCTTCCCAAGCAATTCTACTATCAGTGTCTCTTAAAACTTCTTTCTTTTTGTCCGATGATTTTACCTGAACTATTGGCCCCTCGCTAATAAATAATCCTGCTATGTCAACTACTGTTTTTAGTGAGCCTCCACCATCATCTCGAACGTCCAAAATGATTCCTTGTACATTTGCTTTTTTCAATTTATCTACTTCAATGGCCATATCTTTGCCTGCATCTCTACCCTCGGGATTTTCGAAATTAATATAAAATTTCGGCAAATAAATAACCCCATATTTGAGTCCATTTTTCTCAACAATACTCGATTTAGCATAAGTTTCTTCGATTTCTACAACGTCTCGAACAATTGATATTACTTTTATGGTTCCGTCAACTTTTTTAACGGTTAACTGTACTTCTGTTCCCTTATGGCCTTTAATTAATTTTACAACATCATCGATTTTCATTCCAAATACATCGACCGATTTATTTTCGCCTTGAGCAACTTTCATTATCAGATCGCCTGCTTCGAGTTGTTTTCCTTTCCATGCGGGTCCTCCCGAAATAAGTTCAGAAACTTCCGTATAATCATCTTTTTTTTGTAAACGCGCACCAATTCCTTCTAATGTTCCGCTAATGCTAACGTCGAATTTGTCTTTTTCTTCTGGAGCAAAATAACTGGTGTGTGGATCAAACCGCTCTGCAATAGTGTTTGCAAAAATATTAAACCAATCATTTCGGTCTAATTCCAATATGTTTTTAAAATATTCATCCAAAGATTTGAGTGTAGTTTGTCTATTCTCCTTTTCAATTTCAGCATATGATTGTGGTTTGAAATTGGCCAAAATTTTGTCCTTTTTCTCCTTAGTTATTGTAACTAGTGAGTCGCCTTGAGAATTATCAACTATTCCTTTAGATAGTTTTTCATTTGTAGACAAACGATCAGTTAATGATGTTAGTGTAGATAATTTTAGTTGTTTACGCCATTTTTCAATTAACCCAGGAACGTTAGCAGCAAACGGAAGGTTTTCTGAATCATTATTAAAATTCTCATCTAATTTATAATCAAAAGGTTTCGAAAGAATATACTTATAATAAGTTCTGGATTCTTCTAGTCTTTTTTGCAATCTATCATAAGTCAAATTAAAAAAAGTTAAATCTCTATTTCTTATTTGATCGTCAATTTGAGTCTCGTATTTTGAAAATTCATCTAAATCAGATTGCAATAAAAATCGTTTCGAGGGATCTAACTCCTTTATATAAGTTTTATAGAAACCTCTAGAAAAATTATCGTCGATTGTGGCTGGGCTATAATGTGTTTTTTCTAACACAAAACTTAAAAGTTCCAGCAATACTTTATCTTTTTCTGGATCTTCGACTTGTTTTTTAGGCATAAAACTCCAAAGAGAAACCGAAATACCCAAAACTATTAGTATTATTTTATAATTTCTTTTCATAAAGTTGGTAATAGCATTCATTAAAAATTTTTCCACTAAAATAGATATAAAAACTATGCCAGAATATTTCTTTGAATATAAATTTTTGTTAAAGGTCTATTTTTAACATTTTTATGATAATTTGAACTTAAAGTTAGATAAAAATGCTTTATTTTGCTATAAATATTTTTCCTTTATGAATCACAAACCACTCATTTTGGTTACCAACGACGACGGAATTTCTGCCGGCGGAATTCGAGCATTAATTGACGTAATGTCCAAAATTGGCGACGTAATTGTTGTTGCGCCAGACAAGCCGCAGAGCGCAATGGGTCATGCAATTACCATAAATAATGTATTGACTTTACAAAAAATTTCTTCAGAAAACGCATTAGTTACAGAATATAGTTGTTCTGGAACTCCTGTTGATTGTGTAAAAATTGCGGTTCACGAAATTATGCATCGAAAACCCGATTTGTGTGTTTCTGGAATCAATCACGGGTCAAATTCCTCAATAAATGTAATTTATTCTGGAACTATGAGCGCCGCTGTAGAGGCGGGTATCGAGGGAATTCCTGCAATTGGATTTTCGCTTTCAGATTATAATCACGATGCTAATTTTGAACCTATAAAATCTTTTGTAAAAAAAATTATACTCGAAGTTCTCGACAAAAAACTCCCAAATGGAGTTGTTCTGAACGTTAATTTTCCAAAATTAGAAGAAAAAGAAATCAAAGGAATCAAAATTTGTCGTCAAGCGAAAGCCGCTTGGGAAGAAAAATTTGACAAACGCCAAAGCCCTTTTGGAAAGGACTATTATTGGCTTTCGGGTGAATTTGTGAACCACGACAAAGGCGAAGACACCGACGAATGGGCTCTAGAAAACGGCTACGTTTCCATTGTTCCTGTTCAGTTTGATCTAACGGCACATCATGTAATTCAGGATTTGAATGCGTGGAATTTTAAATAAAACAAAAAAATGAACAAACAAATAATCATAGAAGATTTGACAATTGGCTTTGTAATTGGATTGCTAACAACCGTTTCGGGCTGTTTTTTATTTTTACGGTTTTACACAAAATACGATTTTCTAGAAGGTGTAAATGCGATAAAACAAGAAGGTTATTTAGGTAAATTAATAGCATTAAGTGCTGTTTTGAATATTCTAATTTTCTTTTTGTTACTAAAATTCAATAAAGAAATCATGGCTCGTGGCGTTGTATTTGCCACAATAGTTCTAACAATCATTACTCTATTTGTTTAAAATGAAATACTATATTATTGCTGGCGAAGCCTCTGGCGATTTGCATGGTTCGAATCTCATGAAAGAATTATTTTTGCAAGATGCGAAGGCTGATATTCGATTTTGGGGTGGAGATTTGATGGAAAAAGCAGGAGGAACTTTGGTCAAACATTACCGTGAATTGTCTTTTATGGGTTTTATTGAAGTAGTTTTTAATCTCAAAACAATTCTCAATAACATTAAAATATGCAAATCTGATATTCAAAAATTCAATCCTGATGTATTGATTCTAATTGATTATCCAGGATTTAATATGCGAATTGCAAAATGGGCAAAGCAAAACGGAATTAAAATTCATTATTATATTTCGCCACAAATTTGGGCTTGGAAAGAAAACAGAATCAAAGACATTAAGAGAGATTTTGATAAACTATATGTGATTTTGCCTTTCGAAAAAGATTTTTACGAAAAAAAGCACCATTTTTCTGTAGAATTTGTAGGTCATCCGTTGATAGATGCTATCAAAAACAGAGAAAAAACTGATGTAGAAAAATTTAGAATTGAAAACCAATTATCCGAAAAACCAATTATTGCAATTTTACCTGGAAGTAGAAAACAAGAAATCACAAAAATGCTGTCGGTTATGCTCTCTGTTGTGGATGATTTCAAGGGCTATCAGTTTGTGATTGCAGGTGCGCCAAGCCAAGAATTCGAATTCTATAAACCTTTTTTGACCAATCCCAATGTGAAATTTATTTCGAATAAAACTTACGATTTACTCTCTAACTCTAAAGCTGCGTTAGTAACATCTGGTACGGCAACGCTAGAAACAGCACTGTTTAAAATTCCAGAAGTAGTTTTGTACAAAGGAAGTTGGGCATCATATCAAATTGCAAAAAGATTGATCACCTTAAAATATATTTCGCTTGTGAATTTAATTATGGACAAGCAAGTTGTAACTGAATTGATTCAAGAAAATTGTACACCAAAAACTATAAAAATCGAATTGCAAAAAATCTTGCAGCCTCAACACCGCAAAACTCTTTTGCAAGAGTACGATGTTTTAGAACAGCAACTGGGCGGCGTTGGTGCAAGCTATAAAACAGCTAAATTGATTTTAGATTCGATAAAATGAAAATACTTCAGTTTCCTTTAGTTAAAATAATTGCATTTTTTGTACTCGGTATTTGGAGTGCATTTTATGTACAACCAAATCCAAATTTGGTTTTTATTTCTCTTGGTATAAGTTTTATTTTATTTGGATTATCGTTTTATTTTTCGATAAAAAAACAATTTTCAAAAAATTATTTCGCTTTTTTTACGATTCTAACTGCAGGAATTCTTGGGGTTTCAACACAAATTATTCACACAGAAACCTATAAGAAAAATCATTTTATACATTTTATAGAAAACTCTAAAAATGAATATTCAATTGAAATTACTCTAAAAGAAAAACTCAAACAAAACGATTTTAATAAACGTTTTGTTGCGATTGTCAGAAAATTAGATGCTAAAGAAAGTTGTGGAAAAATAATTCTCAATATTCGAAAAGATAGTTTGAATCATGATTTCGAAATTGGATCGATACTAAAAATTCGTGGTTCAATTTATAAAAACAAAGAAATTAGTAATCCAAACCAGTTCGATTATGGAAACTATCTCGAAAATCAGCAAATTTATGGGCAAGTATATTGCGATATAAGCGACATTGAAATTAATTCTAAAATCGAAAAAAGTATTTGGTATTATGCAGCAAATTTTAGAAATAAAATCATTAAAAATCTCGAAAAAAGTGGCTTTAAAAAAAGCGAATTAAGCGTTATTGTTGCCTTAATTCTTGGGCAGCAACAAGATATTTCGCAAGATGTTTTGCATGATTATCAATATGCTGGAGCGGTTCACATACTTTCGGTTTCGGGATTGCATGTCGGATTTATTTTGCTATTTATTAATTTCTTGTTGCGACCAATACCAAAAAACAAAATGGGTTCGTTTTCTAAACTATTTATAATCATCGTTTCGCTTTGGATTTTTGGAATTATTGCTGGTTTGGCGCC
>JAYUFL010000220.1:0-8256 GCA_043738745.1 Bacteroidota bacterium | reverse complement strand
GATTGAAACTATTGAAAACATCTGGTCGATTTAAGGTTATAAATGCGATTTGGTTTTCTATTTTTAATTCAATTGAATTATTCATAATTTATTGTTTTTGGAACACAGATGACACGAATTTAACTGATTTTTTAATAATTATTAAAATTTTATTTTAAACATTTGAAATAATCAAAAGGTTCCAAGCAATCTTCGCATTGAAAAAACGCTTTGCAGGCCGTGGACCCAAATTGACTTATTAGTTTCGTATTTAATGATTTGCATTGTGGACATTTGACTAATTTTTTATTTCCTAACAAGGCATCTTTGTCAGCTTCTGGTTCGAGTGGCGATGCTATTCCATATTTTTCTAGTGCCAACCTTCCTTTTGGAGTAATCCAATCGGTTGTCCAGGCTGGTGCTAAAACTAATTTTATTTTGGCTTCTAAACCGTTTTCTGCGAATGCTTTTTTGATGTCGTCTCCAATAACATCCATTGCTGGGCAACCGCTGTATGTAGGAGTTATGGTAACTTCGACAACATTATTAATGACTTCGTACGAACGTACGACGCCCATTTCCATGATTGACAAAACTGGAATTTCTGGGTCGGAAACCGTTTCGAGGATTTCTTTTATTTGATGTATGTTTATTATTTCTGTCATAATTTCCTTACCCAGCCCTCTCCAAAGGAGAGGGAGAAAAGCGGATTTTTTATTATTTACCAACTCATATTTGGGAAACTGCGTTGCATATATTGCATATCGGCTAACAAATAACCCATATGTTCGCTATGAATTCCGAGTTTTCCGCCTTTTTGAAAATAGATTGTTTCTGGTGTTTTTAATGTTGCTTCTTCGAGAATTTCGTTTATTTTTTTGTGAAATGGTTCTTTTAATAACGTTACATCAACTCCAATTCCTTGATTCATCATTGCAATATCGGCTTCGGTTTGATGGAATAATTCGTCAGTAAAAGTCCATAAATCGTTAATAGCATTTTGCATTTTTTCGTTACTTTCTATATTTCCATCGCCAAGACGAATTATCCAATCTGAAGAAAATCGAACATGATAAGTCACTTCTTTGATGCTTTTTTTTGCAATTGCTTGTAAAGTTTCGTCTTTAGAATTTTGTAATTCTGTTAATAATAACAAATGATAAATATCAAACAAAAATTGTCTTGTTATAGAATAAGCAAAATCGGTGTTTGGTTGCTCAACTAATAAAACATTGCGGTATTCTCTTTCGTTTCTTAAAAAAGCGATTGTGTCTTCCGTAACTTTATCATCATTAGACAGTTGTCCTGCATATTGATAATAACTTCGGGTTTGACCCAACAAATCGAGTGCAATGTTGGTCATTGCAATATCGGTTTCTAGAATTGGTCCGTGACCGCAAAGTTCGCCTAGTCTTTGTCCAAGAATTAAGGCATTGTCGGCGATTCCGAGTATGTATTGAATTAAATTTTTATTCATAATAAAAAAGTTTGCCACGAATTGCACAAATTAACACGAATTCAGTTTTTATAAAAATTTCACTAATTTTTTTAACACAGATTTTCACAGATTCTGTTTGAAAATTGAGACTATATTTACATATGTTTCAACTCATCTGGCAATTCATAAAAAGTGGGATGACGGTACACTTTGTCGTTTGCAGGTTCGAATAATTCGGCTGAATGTTCAGGATTAGATGCTGTAATTTGCGTTGATGGAACAACCCAAATGCTTACGCCTTCCATTCGTCTGGTGTAAACATCGCGTGCATTTTCGAGTGCCATTGTGGCATCGCTTGCGTGTAAACTTCCGCAATGACGGTGTTCTAGTCCATTTTTTGATCTTACAAATACTTCGTATAAAGGCCAGTTTTTCATTTTTAAAAAAGTTGTGCCCATCCCCAGCCCTTCCCAAAGGGAAGGGAGTTAAGATAGTTATTAAATTATACTGCTTGTTTTAAATTATCCATAACAATTGGAGTTCCTCCGTCGGGGGTTAGGGGGCTTTGTTTCTCGGTATAAGCCATTGCGGCATCTCTTACCCATTTTCCGTTATTCCAGGCATTTTTACGGGCGTCGAGACGGATTTTATTACACGGTCCGTGACCTTTGACCACTTGCCAGAATTCGTCCCAATTCATTTCTCCAAAATCGTAACGTTTGGTTTCCTTATTCCATTTTAGGTTTGGATCTGGAATTGTTAATCCAATCATTTCTGCTTGCGGAACGGTTTGATCTACAAATTGTTGTCGTAATTCGTCGTTGGTTTTGCGTTTCAATTTCCATTTCATGGATTGCTCTGTATGAACCGATTCGGCATCGGTTGGTCCAAGCATCATTAACGATGGCCACCACCAACGATTTAACGCGTCTTGTGCCATTGCTTTTTGCTCTTCTGAACCTTTTGCTAAAGTCATCATAATATCAAAACCTTGACGCTGATGGAAACTTTCTTCTTTGCAAACACGCACCATTGCTCGTGCATAAGGTCCAAATGAAGTGGCTGTTAATGGTACTTGATTGATAATTGCTGCACCATCGACCAACCAGCCAATTGCGCCCATATCTGCCCAAGTTACAGTTGGATAATTAAAAATACTAGAGTATTTTGCTTTACCTGAATGCAGTTGCTCATATAATTCTTCGCGAGAAATTCCGAGAGTTTCGCAGGCCGAATATAAGTATAATCCGTGTCCTGCTTCGTCTTGAACTTTTGCTAAAAGCGATACTTTTCGGCGTAATGATGGTGCACGTGTGATCCAATTTCCTTCAGGAAGCATTCCAACTATTTCGGAATGCGCGTGTTGCGATATTTGACGAATGTGTGTTTGACGGTATTTTTCGGGCATCCAATCTTTTGGCTCTATTTTTTCGTCACGAGCGATTCGGGCATCAAATTCGGCTTCTAAACTTTTGATTTCAATTTCTGACATAACTTTTTCAATTGATAATTGATAAATAATAATTGATAATTTTTAGATTGCATTAAACTTGCAATTGTTAATTGTCAATTATTCATTTTTAATTGATTTAAACTCCAAACTCGACCACAACATTTTTGGATGTTGGAACGGCTTGGCAACTTAATATTAATCCTTTGGCAACTTCGGCTTCGTCGAGTGCGTAATTGACTTTCATTTCGACTGAACCTGAAATTATTTTGCATCGGCACGTGCAACAAACTCCGCCTTTACAGGCAAATGGCAAATCGGCTCCGGCTGCCATTGCTCCGTCGAGAATATTGTCGAATTCGTCGTCCATGGTGAAATGGAATTCTTTTCCGCCGTCGATAATTGTAATTTCTGTTCCTAGAATTTTATTTTCTATAACTTTTTTGGCAATCGCATCATTTTTTATTCCAGTTCCAAATAATTCAAAATGAATTTTATCTTTGTCTAAACCTGCTGCAACTAATTCGTCTTTTATTAAAAAAATCATTTCTTCGGGACCGCAAATAAAACATTCGTCGGTATTTGGAATATCAATTATTGATTTTGTGAGAATTTTTAATTTATCTGATGTGAATCGTCCGTTTAATAATTCGATATTTCGAAATTCTTTTGTTAGGAAATGAAAAATTTCGAATCGTCCGAAATATTTGTTTTTTAGTAATTCGATTTCTTCTTTAAAGATAATTGATTTTACGGTTCGGTTGAGATAAAATAATTTGAAAGTAGCATTTGGTTCGGTTGCCAAATGGGTTTTTATGATAGAAAGTATTGGCGTAATGCCACTTCCTGCTGCAAAAACAATATAATTTTTAGGTTTTGTTGGATTGGTTTCTGTAAAAAACTTCCCGTTTGGCGGCATTACATCGATTAAATCTCCTGTTTTGAGGTTATCATTTATATAGGAAGAAAATAATCCGCCGTTGATTTTTTTGATGGCTACTTGCCATTTATTTTCGGTTGGCGATGAACATAAGGAATACGAACGACGCACGTCTTGGTCATTAATTATGGTTTTTAACGTCAGATATTGTCCTTGATTGTATTGAAAATCTTGTTTCAAATTATCAGGAATTTCGAAAGTTACCACTGAACAATCTTTGGTTTCTTTGTAAATATCTTGAACTTTTATGGAATGAAATTGTGACATTTTGAATCGATAAATTTTAAACTAACAATTGTTAGTTTGATATGCAAATTTAGTGATTATTTTGATTGATTTACGAAAACGATTGAGTTTTTTTTCGATGAACTAATTCATAGATTTAAAGTCAAAAAAAATTAAATAATTCCGTGAAGCAAAACTTTTGTCATATTGGATTTTAGGGTTTTTTCGTTGATTGTTTTTTCCTTTCCGTACCAAAGATAAAGCGTGCGAAGGGTTGATAACATTGAGAAAATAATAACTTCTGGATTGAGATTTTTAATTTCTTTATTAGCGATTCCTGACTTTACTATTTGTCGGAAATTTTGCTCGTAATCCTCGCGCATTTTTATGAAATAAACTAATTCTTGGTTGGTAAGGTGCATCCAATCGTTGTTTAGCGAGGCGAGTTCGTTGGGATTTCGGATGGTAATATCGATGTGAAGTTGGATTACTTTCTCGAGTTTTTGTATCGATGTTTCGTCGGAATTTACAATTTGATTCATCATATTGGTAAACTCTTCGGCGATTTCGATGATAATTAAAACCAGGATTTCCTGTTTGGATTTGATGTGATTGTACAAACTTGCCGCTTTGATGTCCAGCGCATTAGCAATATCGCGCATGGTTACTGCGGAATATCCTTTTTCTTTGAAAAGTTTGGCGGAAATAGCAATAATTTCGGTTTTACGATCGATTGGTTTCATTTTTCCGATTAATTTTTTAGATTAAAATCGGATTCTTTGCCAATAACATTTCCTTTATATTGCAGTTTCCAACCCATGGAATTGGTTAGGATTAGCATTTTGGAAAGTTCGGAAATTAATCGGTTTTGCGCATTGGTTTTTAAAGTTGATGTTTGGATTTTTTTTGCAATTGATGCTTTTGCGGAAGCAGAAATTTTATTGTAATCATCGCCCGTAAAAGGGTTCATTTGGGATTGATCTACATCGTAAAACTTAATATCGGGCGAGATTTTTATTTCTTCTTTTGGAATGTTTAAAATGGTAATTGTTTTGTTTTTCTCATCAATATCGTATTTCATTTGATGCAAATCGTAGGCAACAGTTACATCGGCATTGACAACCAAAAGTGCTTTTTTGTCGAAGGAAATCATTCCTCCAAAATATTTATCTTGATCTTTATAGGTCAGAACCTCAGCAAAATGGCCTTCGGTTACGACTAATTTTCCAACATTTACAATTTGTTGTTGGATAAGATTTGTACTGTTTTCGAGCGATGAATTATCGGTTTTGAAAGTGCAAAATTTGAATAATAAAAGGATTGATAAAATAGATATTATTGCTATGATGATTCGGTTTCGCATTTTTTTTGATAAAAGTATGAAACTTTTTTTAAATGATTACGAAATTAAAACTCATTGAATTTTTGATTTTCTATTAAATCAAATTAGCATTTTTTGCTTTCTGAATGGCTTCTAATTTATTGTGAACCTGAAGTTTGCTGTAAATATTTTCGACATGTTTGCGAATGGTTCCTGAAGATAAAAATAAATTTTCGGCAATATCGCCATATTTTAAACCTTTGGATAATTGTTCTAGAACTTCGGTTTCGCGAGTTGTTAAATTAAATTCTTCTTTTTTTATATTGGTCTCGAAAACAACAGGATTCCGAAATAATTTTAGGGTTTTCATGGCTATAGACGGTGTCATGGTTGCGCCACCACTTATGGTTTCCAAAATTCCTTGATGCAAATCCTTGGGGTTTACTTCTTTAAGCAAATAGCCGTCAGCACCTGCTTTTATGGCTTTAAAAATGTTTTCGTCGTTGTCAAAAACAGTCAACATAATGATTTTTATTTGTGGATATTTGTTTTTAATAATTTGAGTGGCTTCAATGCCATTCATTATTGGCATTTCGATATCCATCAGAATCAAATCGATGTTGTGATTTTTATCGAGTTTTTCGATGCAATTTTTACCATCGCAAGCATTAAATTTTATATCAAAATCTTCGAAAAAAGAAAGTTTTTCTTGAGTTGCTTTTATCAGGAATGAGTTGTCGTCAACGATTGCAATTCGTATCATTTTTTGGTTAAAAAAAGGTTAAAAAACATATGAAATTATTTTTAGTATTTTAGCAATTTATAGATATTTAAAGCCAAAACAAGTACAATTATGATTGTGATAATACAAAATCCAAATTTAGAAATTTTCAAAATTAAATACATTAAATGGTTTAACGTAAATTTAATGTATTTCTAATTTCTATGAAATACGATAAATGTCGTATTTTTCAGAAATTAAATATTATGAATTTATCAAAATTTCGATTTTAGTACCATTATCATCGGATTTCAAACTGAATTTCCCTCCAATTTCTTCGATTCGTTTTTGCATATTTTTCAGACCATTGCCTTTTTCAACAGTTTCAATGTCAAAACCTTTGCCATTGTCTTTGATATTGATTGCAGTCTGATTTTGCTTCTTCTTGATGTTTACAGAAATCACGTTTGCTTGAGCATATTTCAAAGCATTGTTTATCGCTTCTTGAATGGTTCTATAAATATTCATGCCTTCTACAGAGGTTAGTTTTTTGGTTTTTAGACCCTCATCTATTGCGAAACTAAAGCTACTATTTTCTTGCGAAAGTTTAGCTTTCTCGATAAAATTATTGATACGAATTTCTAAATCTTCAAACGAAATTTCGTTAGAGTTCATAGCCCAAATCGTGTCACGAAGTTCCAAAATTGTGTCTTTTGCAAAGCTCGAAATGTTGGTTAACTTATTGTCTAGTTTTTCATTTGTGATATCAAAACCATACTTTACATTATCTACACTTGAGATTATAAATGTCAATTGTGATCCAATATTATCATGCAAATCTCTCGAAATTGACAAGCGTTGCTCTTGCAGTTTGTTTTGGTTTTCGATTTTTTCGATTGCCATTCTAAGATCATTTTCTTGGGCTTGTTGTCGGTTTTTTTGCTTTTGTTGTTTGTAGATTAAAAAACCTATAACCCCTATGAATAATGCAATTATTGACAAACCAATCAAATAAAAATGCTGCTGTTTTGCTTCGGCTTTTTGTTGGATAATTTGTTTTTCTTTTTTGGTGGTTTGGTATTTGGTTTCTAGTTCAGCGGTTTGTTTAACAACTCTTGATTCAAAGATTTCATTTTGTAATTGTGACGATTTATTATTGTAATAATTCACGCTGTCAGGCTCTTTTAAATAAGCATATGTATGTATAAAATACAAATACGTTTGTAGGAGATTTTCTTTATCATTTGGATTTTTCTCATAAATCGTTTTTAATTTCAATAAATCTTTTTTTGCTTCTTCAAATTTTGAATGCATTATATTTTCTTTTACAAAACTTAACGAAAGTATTGATTCTTCATTTTTAATATTTAAACTATCCCGAAGTTGTTTTGACTTGTAAAAAAGTATTGAAGCCTCTTGTGATTTTTTTTGACTTGATTTAATATTTCCTATGTTTACTATTGCACTTGCAAGAGAAATCTTATTTCCAGTTTTTTTTGATTTTTCGACACTTTTATTATAAAACAACAATGCATTTAGCGTGTCTTTTTGTTTTAAATATACATTCCCTAAAGTAAGGTAAGATGTACATAATCCAGAATCTAAATTATTCTTTTCTTGATAGGCAATAGCTTCTTTCAGATAAGTAAAAGCTTTAGGATAATTCTTCATTTCGTGAAATAAGTACCCAACATTTGCTTTTGTTAAAGAAACTGCTTCTATATTATTTATTTTTTCAAAAAAATCTATTGATTCTAAATAGGATTTTAAGGCAAGTTTTATATTGCCTTCTTTATTATAAATATTGGCTAAATTGGCATTTACTTTTGTAACTCCATTCAAATCATTTCTTATTTTTCTAATTTTATATGATTTAAGATAATTAATTTTAGAATTTTTATAATCACCTTTTCTAAAATAAACGGCACCCACATCGCTGTAAACTTGAGCAATCAATGTTGAATCCTTTAATTTATTTGAAAAATTTATTGCTTTTTCACCATAAACCATTGCGGAATCGAGGGAGACACTCGAATAATACCAAGTTAAATCAGAATAAATTGAGGCTCGCTTTTTATCTTCAGGATTAGATTTTAAATCTTTTTTTAGACCATCAATAATGTCTTGGGCGTTTTGGGCATTTGCTGTAAAGCACATAAAAAGTAATAATGTCAAAATAATT
>JAYUFL010000219.1:0-22031 GCA_043738745.1 Bacteroidota bacterium | reverse complement strand
TGTTCGAGAGCAAGTAAATACTAATTACGAAAAACTAGGAATCCAATATTTACAACAAAAATTACACGAATTAGATCTCGAATATTACAATACAATTTCTTCAGAAAATCCACAAACGCTACAAAATCCTCAACGAATGATGCGCTTTGTAGAAGTTTGCATAGGATCTGGAAAATCGTATTCCAGTTTTTTGAATAAAGAAAAAACAACCCGAAACTTCACTCCTATTATTATAGGAATTGAAGCCGATAGAGAAATAATTTACGATCGGATCAATCAACGTGTGGATATTATGATGAACGAAGGTTTGCTTGCAGAGGCAAAAGAACTGTATTCAAACAGAAGCCTAAATGCTTTACAAACCGTTGGTTACCGCGAATTATTTCAATATTTTGATAACGAAATTTCTTTAGAGTTTGCTATCGACGAAATCAAGAAAAATACCCGCAGATTTTCTAAACGTCAAATGACTTGGTTCAAACGAACCGAAAATGCAAATTGGTTTGATTTCAAAACCAATCCTAAAATTATATTTGAATTTATAAAATCGAAAATTCATAATTCATAATTTATAATTATTTATATGCCAATTTCACCAAATTTTACGTCCATTTATAGCAAAGATTGGGAAATCAATTTTATGCAATGCACGCCAAATGGCTATCTAAAATATACCGATTTGTGTAATATTATGCAACTAACAGCGGCTTCGCATTCCGAAATTGGTGGTATTAGTTTTGTAGACATGCAACAATTTGACCAAGCTTGGGTTTTAAGCCGAATGCGAGTTGAGATTACCGAACTGCCAAAATGGAAAGATATTGTAATAGTAAAAACTTGGATTGTTTCTTTAGATAATTCGAAATCAGTTAGAGCAATGGAAGTTTTTCTAAACGAAAAAAAAATTATTTCTTGTGAAACTTTTTGGGCAGTAATGAACACCAAAACCAGACGACCAGAAGCATTGGCAATTAATCATGGACATTTCGAAAAATTTCCTACTAAATTTGCTACAAAACTACGTGTTTCTAGAATTGATTTTGAAGAAAACGAGGGAATTATAAATTCAAAAAAAGTTGTTTTTTCAGATTTAGATATTGTAAATCATGCTAATAGCGTAAAATATTTAGAATGGTGCTTAGATTGTATAGATGAAAATTTAATTTTAAATCAGAAATTAATGAGTTTCGATATGAATTATTTGAAAGAATTATCTTTAAATGATTTCGTTACAATTAAAGAAAATAGCACAGATTTTGTTTCTATTTTTAATGTCACAAAACAAGAAAAAACGAGTTTCCTTTTAAAATTGAATTGGAAATAGCATAAAAAAGCCTCAATATTTTGAGGCTTTTTTGTCTTATTTTCGAACTACTAATCTAAATCCTTCACCATGAATGTTTAAAATTTCTACATTTGGGTCTGGTTTCAAATATTTTCGAAGTTTTGCAATATAAACATCCATACTTCGGGATGTAAAATAATTATCGTCTCTCCAAATTTTGGTAAGTGCTAATTCTCTTGGCATTAAATCATTTTCATGAAGTACTAACATTTTTAAAAGTTCATTTTCTTTTGGAGAAAGTTTTACAGGCTCTTCGTTAGAAAATGTTAAAAATCGAAGTTTAGAATTCAAGTGAAAATTCCCAACATTAAACTCAAACTGAGCATTTTCACTTTTTGAATCTCCCGATTTTCTTTGAATTATTGCTCTTATTTTCATTAACAAAACCTCTGAATCAAAAGGTTTATTAAGATAGTCATCTGCTCCAACTTTGTATCCTTTCAGCACATCTTCTTTCATTGATTTGGCTGTTAAAAATATAATTGGGACTTCTTTATTTTTTTCTCTAATTTCTTTTGCTAATGTATAGCCGTCTTTATAAGGCATCATGACATCCAAAATACAAAGGTCATACGTTTCTTTTCTAAATTTTTCGTAGCCTTCCATTCCATTTTTTGCTAAAGTAACATCAAAGTCATTCAGCATTAAATAATCTTTTAGGATTGCTCCAAAGTTTTGGTCGTCTTCGACTAAAAGGATTTTTTTGTTCTCGGTTTCCATATTGTTAGTTTATTAGGGGTATTTTTAAAATAAAGGTACTTCCGTAACCTTTTTCGCTTTCGACAAATATCTGACTATTTTGATCATCTAAAATTCTTTTTACGTATGATAAACCTAAACCATGTCCTTTGACATTATGTAAATCTCCCGTATGCTCTCTATAGAATTTTTCAAAAATTTGTTTTTGTGCGTTCTTTGTCATTCCAATTCCTTTGTCTTTTATGTTTATGACAATAAAATCTTTTACGTTTTCGGTTGTTATTTCAATTATTGGTTCTTTTATAGAATATTTAATTGCATTGTCTAAAATATTAACCATTACATTGGTAAAATGTACATCGTTTACTAATGCTATTTTACGATTTGCTTTAAAATCAGTTTTTATTGTTCCTTGCCTATCTTCTATTATCAAATTAACATGTTCTACAGCATCTTCAATAATTTGTTCAACATCTAATGGTTCTTTATCTATATCTAATTCTTTCTTTTCTAATTTCGATATTCGTAATACATTCTCTACCTGTGCATGCATCCGTTTGTTTTCGTCTCTAATCATTTGCAAATAGCGACTCGTTTTTTCTTTGTCGTCAATTACTTTTGGGTTCTTTATAGCATCAAGAGCAAGATTTATTGTTGCAATTGGTGTTTTGAACTCGTGTGTCATATTATTAATAAAATCAGTCTTGATTTCCGAAATTAATTTTTGTTTTATTAATTGATTTAATGTACTCGAATAGGCAATTATAATAATTAATGTAAAAATAATCGATAAAATCGAAATTGCTAACAATTCTTCAAATAAATATCTTTTTTTACAAGGAAAACTTACTAGAAGTTGATATTTATTATTTCCATCGGAATCTGTGTAAATCGGAATTGTGTATGTTCCAGTTTTCTCGAATTTAAATTCACTAGAGACAATTTTGGTTGGCAAACCGTTACTGTAAACTCCAAATTCAAAAGGTGTTTTTACTCCATATAATTCTAATTCAGATGCAATTTTAGATTTCAATTCTAGAATAGAAACTCGTTCTTCTATTGGTACTACCGAGGCTATATCTTTATATGCTATTTCGAATTGTGCTTTATTTAAAATATCAATAGTACCCGATTTTTGGATTGTAACATCTGGGTTATTGGTATTAGAAATCAATTTATTATCTATTGATTTATTGTTGAAAATTTCTGTTTTTCGTTTTGATGAATAATTAACTAAACTTAATGTATCCAAATTTTTATTTATTGATTTTCCTGGAATTTTATAATCTTCGCTAGAAATACTGTTGGAATAAACAATCGTTTGATTTGTTTTTGGATTTTTTTGAACGTAATAAAATTGTAATAAATCACTTTTTTTTGGAGTTGTTCCTATACTGTCTTTTAATTTTTCATATTTACTTAAAAATGTAACTGCTTCTTCACTTTGTAGTTTATTGGCAACTGTACCAATAACTTGAATTACATGAAATTTAAACTGTTCGTCGTTATTTTTGAACGATTTGTTAAACCAATAAACCTGAACTAGAATAATTCCTATTAAAGACAAACTCATTAAAAAAACCAATACTCTAAAAAAAAACTTATTCATCATGTAAAATTAAACATTTTAACAGTTGTTCTGACAATAGATTAACCAAAAATTAACAATTAAAGCAGAAATTATATTTTTGATAAATTTGCGATTATTTTATCTACTTGTTTTTTTGCCTCCGTGAGTTCTAAATTATCAATTAAATAGGTGCTTTTTTCAATTCGTTGCTCGTCAGTCCATTGATTTTCAATTCTTTTGTACGCATCTTCTTTCGTACATTTATCCCGAATTATGATTCGTTTGACTCGTTCTTCGATCGGAACAATAACTGTAATTACAAAATCGCATTTTTTATAATTTCCTGTTTCGAAAAGAATTGCTGATTCTTTGATTACAAATTTAGAATTAGAGTAGTTTTTTAACCAATTTTCAAAATCTTTTTGTACCGCTGGATGTATAATTCTATTTAATTTATCGAGTTTATTTTTATCATTAAAAACAATCGATGCTAATTTTTTTCGATTAAGAATCTGATTTTCAAAAATTTCGTCTCCAAATAAAATTCTAATTTCATTCAAAATTTCAGGAAATTCTGTAATCTTTTTTGCTTCTTCATCTGTTATATAAACAGGAATTCCAAAAGATTTAAAATAATTTGCAATAGTAGTTTTACCAGAACCAATACCACCTGTTAATCCTATTATTTTTGGTAGTCTCATAGTCTATATTTTAAAAAATAGTTCTGGAAATGCTTTTTGTGGTTTTTGACCCAAAATTCTAATTTTTACAAAGGATTCCAAAAAACCCAACCCATAACCAAAAAATTGTTTCCAAATTGCAATTATTGATAAAAATCCAACAATTATACTTTTGTTTTCAATGCTCGAAACTACAAAAATTAATACAAAATACGCAAAATAAAGTTTCATGAAAATATCCTGTAATAAAATCAAAGAAATAACGGAAACAAAAAAACCAATAATAAAAAATGTTGGGAGAAAATAAGTTATTTTGGAATATTTTGGGTACCACGAATCCAAAATTGGTCGTGCTTTGCCAAATTTTTTGACTTGTAACGAAAATTTATCCCAATCGATTCTTCGTTTATGATATACAAATGCCTCCGAAATCAGTTTGGTTTTAAATCCTAAATCCCAAAGTCTAATAGATAAATCGGGGTCTTCTCCAGGATGAATATTCGAAAATCCTTTCGATTCCAAAAAGGCTTTTTTAGAAATTCCCATATTAAAACTTCTGGGTTGAAATTTAGTCATTTTTTCCGAACCGCCCCGAATTCCTCCAGTTGTTAAAAACGAAGTCATGGCAAAATTTATTGCTTTTTGAATATTTGAAAACGATTTTTCGGATCTATCTGACCCTCCAAAACAATCAACATACTCTAATTCTAATGATTTCGAAACTTCCGATAAATAATTTTTAGGAATAATACAATCCGAATCAAAAAGTAAAAAATAATCTCCTTTTGCTAAATTCATACCAAAATTCCGGGAATCTCCAGGTCCAGAATTATATTTTAAATAATACGAAATATTTAGTTTTTTCTTGAAAGTTTCCACAACTTCTTCGCACGAGATTGTAGAACCATCTTCTATAACTAAAATCTCGAATTTTTGTTCGAAATTTTGTGTAGATAAACTTTCTAATAACTCGCGAACTTCGTTGGGTCTGTCAAATACTGGTACAATTATAGAAAAAAGCATTTTATAATTTATTTCATTTATAACTTCACAAATATACTTCATAAATAAAAAAACCACCAACTTTCGTTAATGGTTTTTTAGAGTTTATTGAAAATTAGTATTTTTATTGTTTTTACAAAATACTTGGAACTCCAACCATTTCATTTGCTTCTGCTTTGTAATCAACGCCCTCAAATCCAAACCCAAAAAGATTGTGAAAATCATTTCTATATCCTTCTATATCTCCTATTTCGGATAAATTTTCCGTAGTTGCAGTTTCCCAAAGTTTAGCAATTTGTGCCTGAATTTCTGGATTTAATTCCCAATCGTCAATGCGAATTCGCCCTTCTAGATCTACTGCAATTGGTTTGCCAGTATACAATCTTTGGCTATACAAACGCTGAATTTGCTCTATGCAACCCTCATGTGTTCCTTGTGCTTTCATTATTTTATACAACAACGATATATATAAAGGTATAACTGGTATCGCAGAACTTGCTTGCGTAACAAGAGCCTTGTTTACAGAAACATAGGCTTTGCCGCGAATGTTTTTTAAAGAATTTGTGATGGAAAAAGCAGTGGCTTCCATATCATCTTTCGCACGACCAATAGTTCCTTTTCTATACACGGCTTCGGTTAGCGAAGAACCAATATAGGAATAGGAAACTGTTGTAAAACCTTCTGACAATAGATTTTCTTTTTGCAAAGCATCAATCCACATTTTCCAATCTTCACCACCCATAACAAGTACTGTATTTTCAATATCATCGCCCTCGCAAGGCGCAATAGATATGTCAGAAACTCTACCCGAATGGAAATCTACCGTTTTGTTGGTATAGGTTTCACCAATTGGCTTTAAAACCGAACGGTGTAAAACACCTGTTTTTGGATGCATTCGCACTGGGGATGCTAAACTATAAATAACCATATCTACTTGACCTAAATCTTTTTTGATTAAATCTATGGTTTGTTGTTTAATCTCATCAGAAAAGGCATCTCCATTGATGCTTTTAGCGTACAAACCTGCTTTATTTGCTGCTTTTTCGAATGCGGCAGAGTTATACCAGCCTGGTGATGCCGTTTTACCTTCTGTTGGTGGTTTTTCGAAGAAGACTCCAATAGTTGCAGCATTTGAACCAAAGGCACTTGTGATTCTGGATGCTAATCCAAAACCAGTTGATGCTCCAATAACTAGCACTTTTTTTGCTCCGTTTATGGCTCCTTTTGATTTAATGTAGTCAATTTGATTTAAAACATTGCGCTCACAACCGTCTGGATGTGCAGTTGTACATATAAATCCTCGCATTCTTGGTTCTATAATCATTATTTAGATTTTTAATTTTTATGAGGTAGTTTTTTATACAAAAATATAAAAAATATTTAGATTTTAACTTTTGATTTTATGACAATAATGCCCTTGCGTGATTCAATGCAGAATCTGTAATATTTTTCCCCGATAGCATTTCGGCAATTTCAGAAATACGTTCGTCGTTAGACAATAATTTCAATTCAGAAATAGTATTTTCTCCTTGCGTAGTTTTATAAACCTTATAATGCTGATTTCCTTTCGCAGCGATTTGTGGCAAATGTGTTATAGCAAAAACTTGCATGGAATCTGACATTTTTTTCATTATTTCTCCCATTTTATTGGCAATTTCACCCGAAACTCCTGTATCGATTTCATCAAAAATAATAGTTGGTAGTTTTGAATATTGTGCTAAAATGGCTTTCACGGCAAGCATAATTCTTGACATTTCGCCACCAGATGCTACTTTTTTCAATAATCCAAAATCGCTTCCCTTATTTGCCGAAAACAAAAAAGAAATTTCGTCTTTTCCATTTGATAAAAATTGCTCTTTTTGAAAAAGTTCTATTTTGAATCTTGTATTCGGCATGCCAAGTTGTTCCAATATTACAATTATTTTTTCTGATAAAATCGGAATTGATTTTTGTCTTTTTTCTGAAATTGATTTCGCAAGTTCATTCAAATTTATTTGAATTTCAGAAACAATTTGCTCGCCTTTTTTAATTCTAATTTCTAAATCGCTAACAGCAACTGCTTTGTTATCTAGTTCATTTTGAATAACTAATAACTCATCAATGCTCTGAACTTGGTGCTTTTTTTGAAGATTATAAATATTTTGTAACTTTTGGTTTGTAAGTTCTAATTCTTCGGGATTACTGAATAATTGTTCCGATGTTTGTTCAATTTCATCTGAAATGTCCTCAAAATCAATCAGAATGCTGCTGATTCTTTCTAGAAACTCATTATATTTTGTAGAAAATGCTCCGATTTTTTGAAGCGAATTTTTAATTTCTTTCAAATTTTGCTTCACTCCTATTTGCTCTTCATTGGCCAGTTGCATAGATTTATCGAGATTTTCCTTGATTAGTTCTACATTGTTCAAGGTTTCGAAATTACTTTCGAGAGTTTCTTGATCTCCCGAAATTAGTTTCGCTGACAACAATTCGTCTAACAAAAAAGTGTTGTAATCTTGTTCTTTGAGAGCATTTGCTTGGTCGATTAGCAATTGGTCTAAAAGTGTTTTTGTTTTTTTATATTCCTTGAGTTTGGAACTATACTTATTCAGAATTTCCTGATTTCCTGCAATGGCATCTATAATTTGAAACTGATATTCTTCGTTTGATAATTCTTGGGTTTGATTTTGCGAATGAATATCGATCAAAAACTCGCTCAAATCTTGAAGTTGTTGCAAATTTACTGGACAATCGTTAATAAAAGCACGCGATTTTCCGGTTGGTAAAATTTCACGCCTAATGATTGTTTTGTCTTGATAATCTAAATCGTTTTCATTAAAAAAAGGCTGAAGATTGTATTTTGAAATGCTAAAATTAGTTTCGATGACGCATTTCTCATCTTTATTTTTTAGAGAAGACAAATCGGCTCGCTTACCTTGAATAAGTCCTAATGCTCCCAAAAGTATCGATTTTCCTGCGCCAGTTTCGCCAGTTATTATCGAAAATTGATCTGAAAAATCAATATTGAGTTTTTCTATAAGAGCGAAATTTTTTATTGATAATGACGTGAGCATCTTTTGACTTTATTTCTAGAATTATGTTTACGAAAACAAATAAAAACCCCGAATGATTAATTTCGAATTGTTGACCATTTACCAGAATTCATTGGGGAAATTCGATTTAGATTATCCAGTAAATCATTACTATTTGTAGTACCTCCACCAGAAAAAATAGCAACAACTTCATCTGATTTTGCATCAAAAAACAAGCGCATTAACAACGAGTTTGGTCTCGATTCATGAATGGTTTTAAGTTCATTTAGAGCCATACTAATTTTTTCTTTAGCATTTTTAGTCGAGGATTCCATAATGTCTATTCCTGAAAAATGATAGTCAAAAAGTACATCTCGAAAAACTGAATAACTTGACGAAAGCATATCATTAATAACAAAATAGCGACTTTGTAGTCCATCGCTTGTTGTCCAGCCTTTGTATCCGCTCGATTGCGCTACGTTTACGATGTTTTGTGCTTGTTCTAATATTTTGGTTCCGCCTTGTTTGGCAAACGTATCTTTGTCAACACCAATAATTAAATTGCAATAAAATGCTATTGTAGATATTAAATTAGAATCAAAACTTAAAGGATTGTAGGTTAAATTTTCGAATTCTAAATATTTGAATGACATATTTTTATCATTTATATTTAGTACTGGACTTGCATACGTTGAGTTGTAGGCTGGTCTAGAAG
Organism: Bacteroidota bacterium; assembly: GCA_043738745.1. Classification (GTDB taxonomy): domain Bacteria; phylum Bacteroidota; class Bacteroidia; order Flavobacteriales; family Flavobacteriaceae; genus Flavobacterium. The sequence goes on along the minus strand of JAYUFL010000219.1, from coordinate 13,009 downwards.
ATTGTACTTGTAAAGTTCCAGAAATCACATCCGATTCATAGGAATCTACATCAATTGTTATTGCGCAACTAATTTTTTCATTTGGTTTATAAATTTCGGAAGTCCAATGTGTGTTGTTAATCAATTCGTTCAAAGAAGTTTCGAGTGTTTTGAATACTTGTTTGTTCGTACTTGCAATTTTATCCGAATTAACATGCACATTACATTTAAGTTCTTGAGCACTTACAAAATCAAAGCATAGCAAAAATATTAAAATATATTTATTCATGAAAATGTTGAATTACTTTGTTGATTATATCTACAGCAACGAGTTCTTTCGATTTTAATTGCATCGATTCTATTTTAAATTCAGAATCTATAAAGGTTATTTTGTTTGTAGATTTCCCAAAACCTGCACCTTCGTCTTGTAATGAATTTAGAACAATCAAATTTAGGTTTTTTTTCTGGATTTTTTGCTTTGCATTTTCGATTTCATTTTCGGTTTCGAGCGCAAAACCAATCAAAAATTGATTTTTTTTGATTGTTCCTAAAGATGCCAAAATATCTTTAGTTTTTTCTAATTCGATAATAAAATCCGATTCGTTTTTCTTAATTTTTTGGTTTGCAACATTTTTAGGTTTGTAATCCGCAACAGCAGCAGCAGCAATGGCTACATCGACATTATTAAAATATAAATGACAAGCATTGTACATTTCTTGTGCAGAAACAACTGAAATTACTTTTATAGATGTATTTAGAACTTTACAATATGTTGGGCCTGAAACTAAAATTACTTCTGCTCCTAAATCTGCTGCGCAATTTGCGATGTCAAATCCCATTTTCCCAGACGAATGATTCCCAATAAAACGCACTGGATCAATGGCTTCGTAAGTTGGTCCAGCAGTTATGAGAATTTTTTTATTTTTGAGTGGTAACTTTTTTTCTAAATCGGCTTCAATAAAAGTAATTATGTTTTCTGGTTCTGCCATACGACCCTCTCCAGAAAGTCCACTTGCTAATTCGCCATTTTCGGCAGGAATTAGGGTATTTCCAAAATCTTGTAATGTTTTGAAACTTGACAATGTTGATGGATGTTTGTACATATCCAAATCCATTGCTGGTGCAAAATATACTGGACATTTTGCAGATAAATAGGTTGCAATCAATAAATTATCACAATTACCATTTGCCATTTTTGATAATGTGTTTGCCGTTGCAGGAGCAATTACCATCAAATCAGCCCAAAGTCCTAATTCTACATGATTATTCCATTCTGCATTTTTTTCGTCATCATTATAAAAACTAGAATAAACAGGATTTTTGGAGAGTGTAGATAAGGTTAATGGTGTTATAAAATCGACAGAAGCAGGTGTCATGACTACTTGTACATGGGCACCTGCTTTTATAAATAATCGTACTAATGATGCAGTTTTGTAAGCAGCAATTCCACCAGAGATTCCTAATAAAATTTTTTTGTCTTTTAAAACTGACATAAATATAAGTTTGAGATATCAGATTTACGATACAGCATATTGGATTTATTATATGGAAATATTAAACGTAGCACATTATAAATCCGATAGGAAATCGTATAACAAATATTATTTAGTTAGTTCCTTCTCTATGATATATTTTGTCTTCTAACCATTCTTGCACTGCAAGAGCGTGAGGTTTTGGTAATTTTTCGTAGAATTTAGAAACTTCGATTTGCTCTTTATTTTCAAAAACTTCTTCTAAACTATCATTATAAGTGGCAAATTCTTCTAGTTTTTCGGTCAATTCTTTTTTGATTTCAGAGTTAATCTGATTTGCTCTTTTAGCCATAATGGTTATCGCTTCATATACATTTCCAGTTGGTTCTTCAATAACGCTTTTGTTATATGTAATTGTATTTACTGGTGCATTCGTCTTTTTTAAATCCATGACTTTTTTATTTAGAAAATTTTAATAAATCTTTATTTATGGTGGCTAACATATCATCAGCCTTAATTTTAAATTCTGTGTTTGGGTTAAATTTTATCAAATTATTATAGGCAATTACCGAAACGTTTAATCTTTCTTGCATTTTGGATGGTACGCTATTTATTGCGAGTTTGTAGGCGGAATCGAATCTATAATACAATGCTTTTTCTTTGAAAGGTGTTCCAGGATAATCTGATATAAAATTGTCGAGTGCTACTAATGCTGATTTATAATCCGATATTTTATTATATTGTTTTGCAATTTCGTAGGCTTTGTTTTCGAGTTTTTCTCTTAATATTTTTATATCGGCATTTGCCTGTGGTAAATAGGTCGAATTTGGGTATGTATCGATAAAATTTTGAAGTTTATCTATTGCTTTGTATGTATCTACCTGATCTAGAGTGTAAACTGGAGAAAGTTTAGAATAACTATTTGCACCAAGATAGGACGCTTCTTCAATTTTTTCGCTCTTTGGGTAACTTGAAGTAAATTTTTCGAATTGATAACCAGCGGAATAGTATTGCTTTATTTTATAAAATGATTGTGCATACATATAAAACATTTTTTCTGCTTGTGGTTTGCCTTTATATTCTGAAGCCATTTGATCAAAAAGACGTAATGCTTTAGAATATTTTGCTTTATCATATAATTTTTCTGCTTCTGCATATTTTACACCCATATCTTGTGATTTGAATGCTTTTTGGAAGGGACTACAAGAAGATAATAGAATAGTAAAAAGGAATATAAATAAAATGTTTTTCATTTTTTTTGTTTTTGTCAATTTTAAAAATTATTTTAATTTCTAAAATTGGTTGCAAATTTAGTTAATAAATAGTTATTAAAAAATATTATTTTTAGTATAGAAATAACTTTATAATTGTTTTAAGTTTTAGATATTTTCAATAAAATTATTGATTCTCAAAACCAAATCTTCGTTTACACTTACCAACGGCAAACGAACGGTATTTTCAGACAATTCGAGTGTTTTATGGATTTCTTTAACTCCTGCTGGATTTCCTTGTTCGAAAATCATATCAATACTTTCGGCTAGTTTGTAATGAATTTTGTAGGCCTCATCAACTTTTCGATCTAAACCTAGTTGCACCATTTCGGAAAATTGTTTTGGAAAACCTTCTCCAATTACGGAAATAACTCCACTCCCTCCTGCCAAAATCATAGGAAGAGTAATCATATCATCGCCCGAAATGACCATAAAATCTTTTGGTTTTCCTTCTATAATTTTCATTGCCTGAACGATATCTCCTGCTGCTTCTTTAATGGCTACTATATTTTTAAAATCATTTGCCAATCGAATTACTGTCGATGGCAAAATGTTGCTCGAAGTTCGTCCTGGCACATTATACAAAATTACTGGAATAGACGATGCGTGTGCAATGGCTTTAAAATGCTGATAAATTCCTTCTTGTGTTGGTTTATTATAATATGGCGAAACCGAAAGTATTGCTACAAAAGGTGATAAATTTCTTGTTTCTAACTCAATAACTATTTGGCGTGTATTGTTTCCTCCAACTCCAAGAACCAGTGGCAACCTTCCATTATTTGCTTCGATTATGGTTTGAATTACTAATTCTTTTTCATCTTGATCTAGGGTTGCATTTTCAGCAGTTGTCCCTAGAATTACTAAATAATTGATTCCGTTATCTATCTGATAATTTACAATTTTTTTTAGCGATTCGACATCAACCGAAAAATCTTTTTTGAATGGAGTAACCAGCGCGACTCCTGTACCTATTAGTGCTTGCATGTTATATTTTATTTAGTATTTTTAGATATTTGAACATTTCGAAAGTAAAAATTTGATGCTTTTCGGCATTTGTATCAATTATAAAATTGTTTAATCGTTTATCGATTGTAGCAAAGCCTATTTTAAAATAAGAATTTGATTGTTGTGTAATTAGCATTAATGCTGGTTTTTCGATATCGTAATAACTAATTAGTATATCAAATTGCTCTTGAATGAAATTTTTTACGACATTTTCTTTAATTTCTCCTTTCCAATTTATATGTTTTAAACCAAAAGTTGGATACAAAAAAACTCCGTTACTCTTTAATTTATCGTTGTAAACGATTACTCTTATGTTATCTTTTAAAATTCCGTTAGCAATTACCGCATCAATTAGTTTGCTCTTTTGAAAAAAACGGCTTTCATCTATAATTAAACCAACTGATTTTATTGTTTTTACACTGAAATCTATTGTATTGGATTCCAATTTTTTCGTGAGTATTTTTTTTATCAATAATTCTTTTATGTAATTTAAAAACATACTACTTTTACTTGAATTACAAATCTACTTAATTATGTTATATTTAAAATGGTAAATCTAAAAAACTATCGCATGAGTTTAAAACATTTTGTTTTATTCTTAACATTTATTTTTATTGTTTCGTGTACAGAACAAAAAAATTACGTTTCAAAAATTGAAGGCAAAAAACTTCCGATTACCGAAAAAATAAGTCAAAACGAAACCATTAATGATTTTATAAAACCTTATCGAGACAAAATTGATCACGACATGAGTGCCGTTTTAGCCTATAATCCAGAAACTTTGGACAAAAGCGGGCAGTGGCAGTCCAATATTGGTAATTTACTCTCGGACATTACTTTACAAAAAGGAAATTTGGTTTATGAAAAAAGAGAAAATAAAGAAATCGACATTTGTATGCTCAATCATGGAGGTATTCGTTCGATACTCCCAAAAGGAAACGTAACAATGCGAACGGCTTTTCAGATTATGCCTTTCGAAAATAGTTTGTTTGTTATGGAACTCAAAGGAGAACAAATTCTAGAAATGGTCGAGTATATTATTGCCGAAAAAAAACCGCATCCGTTATCCGGAATAACTTTTAGTATCGACAAAAATAATAAAGCAAAAAATATTTTAGTGCAGGGCAAGCAATTAGAAAATAACAAAATTTACTCGGTTGCAACATCCGATTATTTGTCAAACGGAGGCGATAACATGAATTTTTTTAAGAAAAATGTTGGTAACCACGATATGAACTATAAACTTCGAAACATTTTAATTGACTATTTTAATGATGTAGATACTATCAAAGTAAACAAAAATCAAAGAATTATAGTAGAATAAATTAAGCCTAAGGTTTAGGCTGAAATTACTAAAAAAATAATATTATGAAAAGAAGAGATTTTATACAAAAAACTACTGCAAGTTCTGCATTTCTAACACTTGGTGGGCTGTCACTAAGCAGTTTTAAATCACTGAATAACAAACACATAACAATATTACACACCAATGATGTACATAGTTATATTGACCCGTTCCCAGCCGACGACCCCAGAAGTCCAAATATGGGAGGAGTGCCAAGACGTGCCGCATTAATTGAAAATATTCGCAAAGAAAATCCAAATGTTTTGTTGCTCGATGCTGGCGATATTTTTCAGGGAACACCCTATTTTAATTATTATGGTGGCGAACTCGAATTCAAATTAATGTCGATGATGAAATACGATGTTTCGGCTATTGGAAACCACGATTTCGACAATGGAGTCGAAGGTTTATACAAGCAATTGCCACATGCGACTTTCGATTTTATTTCTGCTAACTACGATTTTAAAAATACTGTAATGGATGGTTTTGTCAAACCTTACAAAATTTTTACTATCGACGGAATCAAAATCGGAGTTTTTGGTTTGGGTGTCGAATTGGTTGGATTAGTAGATAAAAAAAATTATAAAGAAACAGTTTATAACGATCCTGTTTCGGTTTCGAAAGATATGGTTCGAATACTAAAAAAAGAACAAAAATGCGATTTAGTAATTTGCCTTTCGCATATTGGATATGAATATAAAAACGATGTCAACAAAATTTCGGATGTAAAATTAGCAACACTAACCAAAGATATTGACCTAATTATTGGAGGACATACTCACACTTTTTTAGACAAACCAACTGTTTTAAAAAATTCAGACAACAAAGATGTTTTGGTAAACCAAGTTGGTTGCTATGGTATAAATTTAGGTAGAATCGATTTTTATATCGAAAAAGGAAAAGAAAATGCGTCGAAAGGTAAATCAATAGTTGTGTAGTATGGTAAAACCTGGCTTTGTTTTTCTGAAAATTATATATCTAACAATGAAATAATACGATACAAGTTTTAATATTACTGCTAAATAAACAAAAACTGGCAAGAAAATTATTGTTTTTTGAATCGCATAGAAGCAATTATTGAAATAATAACAAAAACAACTTAAGGAAAAATAAAAGTTTGAAAAATTGTTTTGTGTAAATGTGTTTATCAAAACCATCATACATAAAAAAACCAGCGAAAATGCTATTATTAAAAACGAAATTAACAAATAATACGAATCAATATCTATCAGGTTTAGAATTGTAAATAATAGGATTAGAATTAGAAACAAAACAAAAATTGATACACACACTTCGAATGTTTGGAATTTTATTTTTTGATAGTCTTGAATCACAAAATATATAAGGACTGAATAACTAATTAGTAAAGGAAAAAAAATATATGCGATTTCGTTTTCGAATCTCATTAAACCAATCAAATCGATTAAATAGAAACAAAAAAGCGACAAAATAAAAAGATAATTAATGTGTTTTACTTTATTGCAATAATAAAAAAAAATAGATGGAACCGTTACAGTTGTAGAAACGATTAACAAATCTTTATCTTTGATGACTAGTGATAAAATAACTAAAAAACAGGAAACCCAAAACAAATAAAGTGCTATTTTAGTAATTTTCATTCTAATTTTTTAATTTATATAATTAAGGTTCAACTATTTTAGTTGGTTCTTTTGATTCTATACAAAACCTGTAAACAAAATAAAATCCTAATAAATGTAATATTCTATCAAACAAATTTAAAGTAAAATCTGCCATGTAATACTTTTCTAAAGCTGCGAAAATATCTGACATTAAAATAAGTAAAGCTCCAAAAAAATAAAAAGTTGATTTTTTATTGTATTTTGTACTTAAATAAAAAACTGCTGATACTGAAAGCAAAACTGCTGCTAAAGTATTTAGAATAATTATAAAAACCAAATAATTGCTATTAACTGATTGAAAAATAAGATATAATATTGAAGATAAAAAAAATCAGTTTAATATAATTATAAACAAAGTATAACCTCCGAAAATATTTTTTAATTTATATTTTCCACTTAATGGATTTATTAGGTTTACTAAAGCCAAATACGATAGAAAATAAAAAAATAATCCTGAGCATAAATAAATCATAATAGTATCAGAAATTAAAAAAATGATGTCTCCAATATAAAATAATAGTGCAAAAAGATAAAATTTTATTGTTAATGGTTTTTTATTTTCGAAATGTCCATAACACAAAAATAATGGAATTATAAATGGTTTTATATAAATTACATATTTTGGGTTATACAAAAAATCGGCACAAAAATAGATTGCAAGAAAGCAAATAGAAAATCCTAATAGTATTATTTTTAAATATTTCATTAAAATTTTATTCCATTTTATGATTAATTTAATAAATCTACAAAATCATTTTCAGATAGAATTGTAATTTTTAATTGATTTGCTTTTTCGAGTTTTGCTGGCCCCATATTTTCGCCCGCAACCAGAAAATCGGTTTTAGCAGAAATGGAACTTCCAACTTTTCCTGCGTTATCTTCAATGGTTTGTTTGAGTTCATCACGCGAAAAAAGAGAGAAAACTCCCGATATAACAAACATTTTACCAGATAATTTTTCGGTAGCATTTGGATTTATTTTTTCTATAATTTCCAATTGAACTCCAACTTTTTTTAATCTTTCAATTATAATTCTATTTTCTTGATTCTCGAAAAACTCCAAAACGCTTTTGGCAATTCGATCTCCAATTTCGTCTACCAAAATTAACTCTTCGAATTTGGCTGATGCCAAAGCCTCAATATTTTTAAAATGTTTTGCCAATTTTTTCGCAACTGTTTCTCCAACAAATCGAATTCCAAGCGCATACAAAACGCTCTCGAATGGAATTTTGACAGAATCCAAAACTCCTTTTACTAAATTTTCAGCCGATTTTTGTGCCATGCGTTCCAAAGGCAAAATTTGTTCTACTTTCAAATCATATAAATCGGCATAGTTTTTAACCAAGTCGTTATTGAAAAGTAAAGCAACTGTTTCGCCACCCAAGCCTTCAATATCCATCGCTTTACGAGAAATATAATGCTGAATTCGACCAATTATTTGTGGAGTACAACCATAGAAATTCGGGCAATAATGGTTGGCTTCGCCTTCGCTTCTAACTAATTGGGTGTTACATTCTGGACAATGAGTTATATAAATTGTTGGTCGAGAATCTTTTGGCCGTTGAGCCAAATCGACAGCAATGATTTTAGGAATAATCTCTCCTCCTTTTTCTACAAAAACAATATCGTTGATTCTAATATCTAACTTTTCGATTTGATCTGCATTGTGCAACGAAGCCCGTTTTACAACAGTCCCTGCTAATTGAACTGGTTCTAAATTTGCTACTGGAGTTATAGAACCCGTTCGACCCACTTGATAGGAAATCGATTTTAGTTGCGTTGAAACTTGCTCTGATTTGAATTTATATGCCATCGCCCAACGTGGGCTTTTAGATGTGTAACCTAAATCATTTTGAAAATTACAATTATCAACTTTTATTACAACACCATCCGTTTCGTATGGCAATTCATGTCGATGAGCATCCCAATAATCTATAAATTGAAATACCTCATTCATATTTGAAGCAAATTTATATTCATATTTATCTAAACTAGGGACTTTAAATCCCCAAAGTTTAGCATATTCTAACGCCATATGTTGTGAAGACCAACACATATCGCTAGCCCCAGTTAGAAAATATAGCAAACAACTTAATGGTCTTTTTGCAACTTCGGCACTATTTTTTAATTTTAAACTTCCAGAAGCCGTGTTTCTTGGATTAGAATAGGGTGTTTCTCCAATTTCAATCAAATCTTGATTCATTTTTTCGAAACCAGCAAACGGCAAAATTATTTCTCCTCGAATATCAAATTTTTGGGGATAACCATTACCTTTTAATTGTAACGGAATTGATTTTATAGTTTTTATATTATTAGTCACATCATCGCCTTGAAAACCATCGCCACGCGTCAAAGCACGTTTTAATTTTCCGTTTTCATAGGTAATCGAAATCGATGCTCCGTCGTATTTGAGTTCACAAGTATATTCTAAAGGAACATCTCCCAAAACCTTTTGTATTCTATTTTCCCAATCCAACAAATCTTCTTTAGAATAGGAATTGTCTAACGAATACATTCTGGAATCGTGCTTTATAGTTTCGAAATTTTTGGTTACCGAACCACCTACTCTTTGTGTAGGCGAATTTTCGTCGAACAAATCTGGATTTGCGTTTTCTAAATCTAAAAGTTGCTTGAGTTTTATATCAAAATCATAGTCCGAAATAGTTGGAGTATCCAAAACATAATAATTATGATTATGAAGATTGAGTTCTTCTCGCAAGGATTTGATAATTTGAACTATATTCATATAAAAATAAAATACTTTTAACAAAAATACAAATTAAAATGAATTGAATTACATTCGAAATGAATTGAATTTTTCACATCGTATGTATTTTATTTCAAAATAGAGTTAAAAAATTCCCACGCAATTTCTGCTCCTTCGACATCTTGATTTTGTCTGCCAACTAATCGTTGTTTGAATTTAGATAAAACATATTTTTGTCCAGGCATAGTATGTCCACCTCCATCGATAATATAATAGATAACTTGCTTTTGAGTTTTTAGATTTCCAAAAACATATTTTTCAACTGTGGAATCATCATCGTTTATTGTTTGATTAATATCTGTTTTCAAGACATCGTCTTTTGAAAGATTATTGTTTTTAATCCAAAAATCAACCGTTTCTTGAGATGATCTTACGTCTTCGTTCTTGAATTTGGTTTTGCCTCCATTAAAAGGAATAAATTCATCTTTTGTTCCGTTTACAATCATCACAGGAATTGGAAAATTAGTAGAAACACATTCGTTTTCTTGAAACAAATTTGCAGAAAAAGTAGCAATTGCAGTAATTTTTTGAGGCAATTCTGATGCCAATCTAAAACACATCAAACCGCCATTTGATATTCCTGTAACAAAAACTTTTTGAGTATTTATTCTATAATTCCATGAATTCCAATCAATTAGTTTAGATATAAAATCTACGTCATTAGATTGATATTTATTTTTTAAAATATCATCTTTTCTACAATCATTCCAATTGAGACCAGAACCTTTTGTTTTTCCGTTTTTGATATTAGTACCATTTGGGACAACTAACAAAAAACTATTTTTTTCTGCAACTTCTTTCCAGTATTTAGATGCACCAGCATTGCTGTCAAATAATTCTTCTTTAGATTGAGTTCCTCCATGTAATAAGATTACCAATTCGGGATTAATTTTTATATTTTCTGGAATATAAACGTCAAAATAGCGTAAGTTTCCATCTTGATTAATTTCTAAATTTTTTTGCCAACCCGAAATTTTGAATTGAGAATAAAATGTTGAAGTGAAAATTAAAAAAAGTGCAAATACCCTCATGTGCTTTTATGACGCAACTATTTCGTTTATTTGTTTAAACAATTGCCCATCGCTCAAAAACGATCCTTGTTGAATCAATTCAAATATAGAAAAATTTCTTTCGTTTATGAATTGTTTTTTACCAATTTTCATTTCAATATTATCTGTAAACATATTATCACTCAACCATTGTAACCCTTCTTTTGAAAGGAAGTCGATTTCTAGAACTAAAGATTTTAGAACTATCGACTGGACATAAGTATCGAAACATTGGAATAAAAAGATATGGTTTTTAGAAAAATTCTCCAAAAATTCGGCTCTAGTTAGTACGCCTTCCCATATCAAATCCGAAAAAACATCAAGTTCTTGCTCTGCAATTTCTGGTTTTTCTAATTTTATTTTATCCCATTCTATTTTATCTATAGTTTGTGTAGCCAAAAAATTTATAAACTCTTGGTGTAATTCTTCGAATTGTTCTTTTGTTAATCTTTGGTATTTCATGTCATGCGAAAAACGAAGTAATCTCGTTCCTAAATTTTGAAAATTAAAGAGATATCATTGCTTCGTTACTCGCAATGACATATCAAAAAAAAATCCCAATCTCAAATGAGGTTGGGAATTTTTTGTATCTATTTGAAGTTATGCTTTTTCAGCAACAATTTCATAAGGTAAATCAACGATAACATCTCTGTGCAAACGAACTGTAGCAGAATATTTTCCTGTACGTTTTACGATTCCACTTGTAATGAATTTTCTGTCAATTACATGACCTGCAGACGCTAAAACATCAGCAATATCAATATTTGTAACTGAACCAAAAAGTTTTTCTCCACCTGCTTTAGATGAAATTTTAATTTCAACTGATTTTAAGGCTTCTCCCAAAGTTTTTGCATCGTTTACAACTTTTGCTTCTTTGTGTGCTCTTTGTTTCAGGTTTTCAGCCAAAACTTTCTTTGCAGAAGGTGTTGCTAAATGACCGTGACCTTGAGGAATCAAAAAATTACGTCCGTAACCTGCTTTTACAGATACAACATCATCTTTAAAACCTAAGTTTTGTACGTCTTGTCTAAGTATAATTTCCATTTTGCTTCTTTATTATTTCGATTATTTTAGTAAATCAGCCACATATGGCATTATTGCTAAATGTCTCGCTCTTTTTACAGCAACAGACACTTTACGTTGGTACTTTAATGAAGTTCCTGTTAAACGACGTGGAAGAATTTTCCCTTGTTCATTAACGAATTTCAATAAAAAATCTGCATCTTTATAATCAATATATTTGATTCCAGATTTTTTGAAACGACAATACTTTTTAGTTTTGTTTGTTTCGATGTTCAAAGGCGTTAAATATCTAATATCTCCGTCTTTTTTTCCTTTTGATGATTGTTCTAATGTAGACATAATAGTTAAGCTTTAGTTTTCATTTTAGTTCTTCTTCGTTCAGCCCAAGAAATTGCATCTTTATCTAAACTTACAGTCAAGAAACGCATGATTCTCTCATCACGTCTAAACTCAGTTTCGAAAGCAATTAGAACTTCTCCTGCTACTTTAAATTCAAAAAGATGGTAAAAGCCACTTTTTTTGTTTTGGATTTCGTAAGCCATTTTCTTTAGGCCCCAATCCTCTTTCGATACCATTTCTGCTCCTCTAGTAGTAAGAAAATCTTCAAATTTGCTTACTGTTTCCTTTACCTGAACATCAGATAAAACGGGATTTAAAATGAAAACAGTTTCATAATGATTCATAAAAATATATTTTTTATTATTAATTTGGGTGCAAAAGTACTTATTTTATTTTGATTTAGAAACTATTTTTGAATTTATTCGTTGAAACGTAAAAAAAACAGGTTGAAATGATTTTGTTATAATAATTAATTATATATTTACAAATTAAATTTTAATAACCTACTTTAATGAAGTTAAATTGTTTAGTGGTCGATGATAGTTCTTTGCAACGATTAATTATATCAAAATTAGTTGCAAATGAGCCTAATTTAAACCTACTTGGTGACTTTTCTAATGCTTTCGAAGCACGGAATTATATGTCCTACAATGCCGTTGATTTAGTTTTTTTGGATGTGGAGATGCCCGAAATTAATGGTTTTGATTTTTTGGATGGACTAAAAACAATTCCTCAGGTTATTATTATCTCCTCTAAAGCCGAATACGCATTGAAAGCATTTGATTATAAAGCCACCGATTATTTACAAAAACCTATCGAAATCGAACGTTTTAGAATTGCAGTAAAAAGAGTTTTTGACTTATGCAAACTCAAAAATGAATTTCAGGACGAAAATGCCGAGTCAATCTATATTAAAAGTAATCTCAAAAAACTTAAAATTTTAACTTCAAAAATAAAATGGATTGAGGCTTTTGGTGATTATATTAGAGTCGTTACCGACGATGATTCTCATTTGGTTTTAACAACCATGAAATCTTTTGAAAATGATTTATCTAAAGAAAAATTCATTCGAGTACACAAATCCTATATCGTTAATGTGGACAAAATTGACCGTTTTAAT
>JAYUFL010000218.1:0-2998 GCA_043738745.1 Bacteroidota bacterium | reverse complement strand
TGTGACTTTTAAAAGCGTGCTTTCTTTTAATCTTTCCAGAACCAGTAACTTTAAATCGTTTCTTGGCACTAGATTTGGTTTTCATTTTAGGCATTTTTCCTAGTATTTTAATTTATTCTTACTTATTATCATTGCGAGGAACGAAGCAATCTGCTGTCATTCATCAAATTTTATTATGAAATTTAACCTTCATTTAAAATTTATTTTTCTTCAACCTGATTATCTGTCTCAGGTTTTGTTTCTGTATTTTTAGACGCTGGTCTTGGTTGACTATCTTTTGATTTAGGTGCAGGTTGAGATGTTTTTCCTTTTTTCGGAGCAATAAACATAATCATTCTTTTTCCTTCAAGAACTGGCATTGCTTCTACTTTTCCGTGTTCTTCTAAATCTGTTGCTAATTTTAACAACAAGATTTGACCTTGATCTTTGTATATAATCGAACGACCTTTAAAGAAAACGAATGCTTTCAATTTCGAGCCCTCTTTCAAGAATTTTTCAGCATTTTTGCGTTTAAATTCATAATCATGCTCATCTGTTTGAGGACCAAAACGAATTTCTTTTACAACAATTTGTGTAGATTTTGCTTTAAGTTCTTTTTCACGCTTTTTTTGCATGTAAACAAACTTCTTGTAATCCATTATCTTACAAACTGGTGGTTCTGCATTTGGCGAAATTTCAACCAAATCCAATTCAAATTGATCTGCAAGTTTCATTGCTTCCGATGTTTTATAAACACCTGGCTCAACATTATCGCCTACAAGGCGTACTTCTGGAACACGAATAAAATTATTAATTTTGTGTTCGTCCTTTTTTTCTACTCGAGGCTGATAACCTCTGCTGTTTCTTATTGCTATGACTTTATTATTTAGACTTGTCTTGCGACAAATGATTAATCTATGTTAAAAACTTTCAATGTTTTGCTAATTTCATCATTGACTATTTTAGCAAATTCTTCAATTGTAACCGTAATATTACCTTTTCCTTCTTGCCCGTGACGACGAATTGAAATGGTATTATTTTTCTCTTCTTCCTCGCCTACAATTAACATAAACGGAGTTTTTTGCATTTCGGCATCTCGAATTTTCCGACCAATTGATTCATTTCTGTTATCAATTTGGGCGCGAATATCGTGATTTTCTAGCAGATTTAAAACTTTTTTAGCATAATTTTCATATTTATCACTCAAACATAAAATTAATGCTTGTTCTGGCATCAACCAAAGTGGGAAATTTCCTGCGGTATGCTCAATTAAAATCGCAATAAATCGTTCCATACTTCCAAATGGTGCACGGTGAATCATTACTGGCGTATGCAATTCATTATCAGAACCTTTATAAGTCAATTCAAATCGTTCTGGCAAGTTATAATCTACTTGAATTGTACCCAATTGCCATTGTCTGCCCAAAGCATCTTTGACCATAAAGTCCAATTTCGGACCATAAAAGGCCGCTTCGCCATAGGCAACTACAGTTTTTAATCCTTTATCTGCAGCAGCGTTAATGATTGCATTTTCTGCTTTCTCCCAATTTTCGTCGCTACCAATATATTTTTCTCTATCAATTTGATCTCTCAGAGATATTTGAGCAGTAAAATTCTCGAATCCTAAAGACCCAAAAACATACAAAACCAAATCAATAACATTCTTAAACTCCTGATCTAATTGATCTGGCGTACAAAAAATATGCGCATCATCTTGTGTAAACCCTCGAACTCGAGTTAAACCGTGCAATTCGCCACTTTGCTCATATCTATAAACTGTACCAAATTCGGCATAGCGTTTTGGCAAATCTTTATAAGACCAAGGTTTTGTGTTATAAATCTCGCAGTGATGCGGACAATTCATTGGTTTCAACAAAAATTCCTCGCCTTCTGCTGGTGTATTTATTGGCTGAAAACTATCGGCACCATATTTAGCATAATGTCCCGAAGTTACATACAATTCTTTTTGACCAATATGTGGCGTAACCACTTGCTCGTAACCTGCTTTTTTCTGTGCTTTTTTCAAAAATTGCTCTAATCGGTCACGCAAAGCAGCACCTTTTGGCAACCACAATGGCAAACCTGCTCCTACTTTTTGCGAAAAAGCGAATAAATCTAATTCTTTACCTAACTTTCTGTGATCACGACGTTTCGCTTCTTCTAATAATTCGAGATATTCAGTTAAATCTTTTTGCTTCGGAAACGAAGTTCCATAAACACGAGTTAACTGTTTGTTTTTCTCATTTCCTCGCCAGTAGGCACCAGCAATACTCATTATTTTCACGGCTTTTATGATTCCAGTATTCGGAATGTGACCACCACGACATAAATCGGTAAAAGTTGCGTGATCACAAAAAGTAATCGTTCCGTCTTCAAGATTTGTGATTAATTCGGTTTTGAATTCATTGTCTTTATACATTTCCAATGCATCGGCTTTCGAAACTGGACGCAATTTGAATTCGTATTTCTCTCTTGAAATTTCGAGAATTCTATCTTCAATTTTCTTAAAATCGGCTTCTACGATTTTATTTTCGCCAAAATCAACATCATAATAAAAACCATTGTCAATTGCTGGGCCGAGCGTTAACTTCAAACCAGGATACATTTCTTCCAAAACCTGCGCCATAACGTGCGAAGTCGAGTGCCAAAATGCTTTTTTGCCATCTTTATCGTTCCAAGTATATAATATGAGTGAACCATCGGTCGTCAATTTGGTTGATGTTTCCACGGTTGTGCCATTAAAACTAGCCGAAATTACATTTCTAGCCAATCCTTCACTAATGCTTTTCGCAACATCCATAGCGTTCACACCACTTTCAAATTCTTTTATTGACCCATCGGGCAAAGTAATCTTAATCATTCTAATTATTTTTGGATTGCAAAGATACAAATTCTTAAAAATCATACAATATATAAGGAATGTTTTTTCTTCTTGGCTTACCCCTTCGTAAAAAACTCTGGGGGGTCATGCTCTACACTACAATCCACTCAAAAAGCATGGGATTTCCATTACGACCCT
>JAYUFL010000217.1:0-3001 GCA_043738745.1 Bacteroidota bacterium | reverse complement strand
ACAAACTTTCAACTTTTCAGTAGTGAAGAGCAATTACAAGAGGTAATTGTTACAAACGAACGAAAAGCAACCAACATCAGAAAAGCAGAAATGAGCATCAATAAACTTTCTATTGCTACAATTAAAAAAATGCCTGTTGTTCTTGGTGAAGTGGATGTTCTCAAATCACTTTTACTTTTACCAGGAGTTACTAATGCTGGCGAAGGAGCTTCTGGGTTTAATGTACGTGGTGGTGGTGCTGACCAAAACTTAATCCTTTTGGACGAAGCAACAATTTTTAATTCTTCTCATGTTTTTGGTTTCTTTTCGGTTTTTAATCCTGATGCGATAAAGGATTTGAAATTGTACAAAGGTGGAATACCTGCTAGATTTGGAGGAAGAGCTTCTTCTGTATTAGACATGTACCAAAAAGATGGAAGCAGCTCTGGTTTTCACATGAATGGTGGCATCGGATTAATTTCTAGCCGATTATTAGCCGAAGGTCCAATAGTAAAAGACAAGGGTTCATTCCTTATAGGAGGTCGAGCTTCTTATGCACATCTATTTTTAAAATTGTCAGACAAACAAAAAAATAACGCGGCTTATTTCTATGATTTGAATACAAAGTTGTCTTATAAATTAAACCCAAACAACAATTTGTTCCTTTCTGGTTATTTTGGTCGTGATGTTTTTAGTTTAAATAAAAGTTTTACAAATACCTATGGAAACTCGATAGTAAACTTGCGTTGGAATCATTTATATAATGATAAATTATTTTCAAATCTATCTCTAATATATAGCGATTATTATTTTGGTTTAGGTTTAGATTTAGCTGATTTCAAATGGGATTCTGGAATTAAAAACTACAATATAAAATACGATTTCAAGAATTATATTACGGACAAATTCAAATTAAATTTTGGTGTCAATAGTATTTATTATGATTTCAATCCGGGAACAATTTCACCAACAAGTGCAAATTCAGGTATAAATTTTAAACAGTTAGATAAAAAATACGCTTTTGAACCTGCACTATATGTTGCTGCCGAACAAGAAATTTCTAAAAAGATTTCGCTTTCCTATGGTTTACGTTACAGTATGTTTTATAGATTGGGTCAATCCAATATAAATCTTTATGCCAATAACGAACCAGTAACTTTTAATCAAGACACTCAGACCTATCAAAAAGCAACGCCAATCGGAACCCAGTTTTATGACAAAAACAAAGTGATTCAAAGCTATAATTACTTGGAGCCTCGTTTTTCTGTTGCTTATGAATTGGATAAAAATCAATCAATAAAAGCAAGCTACAATAGAATGGTGCAATATTTACAACTGGTTTCCAATACTTCATCGCCAACTCCATTGGATGTTTGGATGCCAAGTGATAACTATATCAAACCGCAAATTGCAGACCAATTAGCTTTGGGGTATTTCAAAAATTTCAGCGATGAAAAATATTCCTTTGAGGCAGAAACTTTTTACAAAAAAATCCAAAACAGAATGGATTATATAGATGGTGCTAATTTAGTTGCAAATGAAGCTATTGAGCAGGTAGTTCTAAATGGTCAAATGCGTTCCTATGGTTTAGAATTAATGTTGCGAAAAAACGAAGGCAAATTGACAGGTTGGATTTCTTATACTTTATCAAAATCAGAACAGCAAACTCCTGGAAGAAATAGTTCCGAAATTGGTATAAACAATGGACAATGGTACAATTCCGCTTATGATAAATTACACAATCTTGCCGTTACAAGTTCCTATAATTTAAATAAAAAATGGACTTTTGGAGCTAATTTTGCGCTACAGTCAGGTCAGCCAGTAACCTATCCAAATGGTCAATATACCTATCAGGACATTCTTGTTCCTAGTTATGGATTAAGAAACGAAAACAGATTGCCAATTTACCATCATTTAGACATTTCGGCAACGCTAACACCTCATAAAAACGACAAACGTAGCTGGAAATCAGAATGGGTATTCAGTATCTATAATGTGTACAATCGTAAAAATGCAGCTTCCATAAATTTCAAACAAAATGCCGACACTGGAAATAATGAAGCCTTACGAACTTCAATATTCGGAATGGTTCCTTCGGTAAGCTATAACTTCAAATTTTAATAACTAAATACAAAAAAAATGAAAAATCTAATAAATCTAATAATCTTAATATTCACTGTTATTTTTTTTAACAGCTGTCAAGATGTAGTTGACATTCCTTTAAATACGGACAAACCTAGACTAGTAATTGATGCTTCCCTAATTTGGCAAAAGGGAACAACGGGCAACAACCAAGTCATAAAATTATCAACTACAACTGATTATTACACCAATGTAATACCAGTAGTTTCTGGAGCAACGGTTTTTATAAAAAACAGTTTCAATGTTGTTTTCAACTTTACAGAAACACCCAATACTGGTCTATATCTATGTAACAATTTTATACCTGTAATTGATGAAACCTATACATTAACAGTTATCAATAACGGACAAAGTTATACAGCTGTAGAAACCTTAAAATCAGTAGCAGCAATAACTTCAGTAACACAAGAAACTCAAAATGGTTTAGGAACAAGTTTTCTAAAATTAAAAACATTTTTCAATGATCCAGCTAATGCTGAAAATTATTATTTGTACAAATACAAATTTACAAAAAATCTAAAACCAGAATATTCAGTAGATGATGATCAATTTTTTCAAGGGAATACATTTTTTAGTCTGGTACTTGAAAAGGACACAGAACCTGGTCAACAAGTTGAAATTACGCATTATGGAATTTCAAAACCGTATTATAATTACATGAGTATTTTATTAGGTGTGGCTGGAAGTTCTGGTGGCGGTCCATTTCAGTCTCCACCATCTACTGTAAAAGGAAACATAAAAAACGAGACCAATTTTGACAACTATCCACTAGGCTATTTTAGAATAAGCGAAGCGGATGTTACAAACTATACTATTCAATAAAAACATTATTGGAGATATGATTTACTATAATTTTATTTTATTAATATCAAAAACATTG
>JAYUFL010000216.1:0-3028 GCA_043738745.1 Bacteroidota bacterium | reverse complement strand
TCACGATCATAGGTGATTTTTATTCCAGTTTCTTGATGCGAAAAAACATTGTCAATTCTGTATTCTTCTTGTAATGAATTGAATACCGATAAAATTTCACCAGAAACACACAAAACTTTTGATTTAAAATTCGCTAATTGCAAATTAATATCAACCAAAGATTGTTTTATAAAATTCCAATGACGTGGACTGTAATGTTCGTCGTTTTCTAATGATTTTTCGAAAACATATAATAATAAGGTAGGAATATTTGAATTTATTGCATTATAAATGGCTTCGTTATCTTGCAACCGAAGATCTCTTTTGAGCCAAACTACGTTAATATGTTTTCTATTTGTATTCATTTATTTTTTCATTAACACGAATTAACACTAATTTTTTAATTGTAAATAATTTAACTAATTTTTTTAAAATTCAAATTCGTAAAATTTCTGAAAAATTGAATTAGTGTTAATTCGTGTAATTCATGGCTAACTTTTTAACCACAAATCCTGAAATTTGTTTTCACCGTCATAATTTTCTGCTTGTAATTCTATGTTAAATTTTCGGTCTCTTGGATCGTTTCCTACGCCAGAAACATACATCCAATTGCCGTAATTACTGTGAACATCATAATCAATCAGCATCGATTCGAAATAAGCAGCACCAATTCTCCAATCGAGTAACAAGTTTTTTGCAAAATACGAACCTACGTTTTCACGACCTCGATTGCTCATGAAACCTGTTTTTTGCAATTCAATCATGTTGGCATTAACGAATGGTTCTTGCGTTTTGCCGTTTATCCAATTGTCGATGGCTGATTTGTTGGTTTTCCAATCATAATCTTTATCAAGAATTCCGCCAATTTTGAATATTTTTTGACCATGTTTCATCGAAACATATTTGAAATAATCTCGCCAAATCAATTCGAAAATCAACCAATAAGTCGAATCATTTTTATCAACTTGTTGTTCATATTCGCAAATTTGCCAATAAATAGTTTTTGCCGAAATACAACCATTTGCTAACCAAGGTGAAAATTTCGAACTAAAATCGGCACCAATTAATCCATTTCTGGTTTCTTTGTATTTGCTTAAATTTTCGGTATCCCAAAAATAATTTTCCATTCTTTTCAAAGCCTGATTTTCGCCACCTTTGAACGGGAATGCAGTTCTTTTATCAACTTCGAATTCTTCGAAACCCAAATCTTTTAATGTTGGAACTGTTGTTTTATTTTCAATTAAATTTGAACCTAGCATTGCTTTTGCAACAGATTCAGTTCTAATTTTTGACGCTTTTTCACATTTATTTCTAAATTGTGTAAAAACATTCGGAATATCATTTATCGAAAATGGAATATCTTTTGGATGAAATAAAAATTGGTCATAAACTGTTTTGAATTCAATCGATGCATCAATTTTTGATTTGATTTCTTCTTCAATTCGAACTTCATCTTTTGTCCATTCTTCTTGAAAATAAATCGTTTTTACGTCAAATTCTGAAATAATATTCGGAATAATATCCTCAGGATTTTGATGATAAACCAATAATGAAATATTCAGTTTTTCTAAATTCTGTTTTAATTCTCGAACGGATTCTATATTGAATTTAGTTCTGAATTTTTCAGTTTTTTTGAAATTTCCATATTTTGATTGCTCGAATTGTTTTGGATCAAAACAATAAACGGCAATTACTTTTTCATTTTCTTTGATAGCATTAGATAAACTAGCGTTATCATTAACCCTCAAATCATTTCTAAACCAAACTATACCTTGTTTCTTCTGCATTTTTCGCTACAATATTTTACTTCTTCCCAAACTTTTTCCCATTTTTTTGCGCCAATCGAATGGACGATTGCAAACAATACACATTTTTGATGGAAGGTTAGATTTCTTTACGTTTTTCATTTTATTAACACGAATTGCACTAATTTACACGAACTATTTATTTTAAAAAATCTCACTAATTCAAAAATTTCTATAAATTTTAATTCGTGAAAATTAGTGTAATTTGTGTTTAAAATTTATATTTCTCAAAAGCATTCACAACAACATTTGCTTTCAAATCGAACATTAAATTATACAATCCAAAGAAAGTTCTATTCATATATATAAAATGTTTCGAGCCACGACTTCCGTTCATTTTTCTAAGATTTGTGTCTTTTGCGAATTTTTCTCCTAATTTTCCGATTGCTCCAAAAAATGCTTCATTCGAAAAATCGAAAGTTTTTTCTTGAAAGGGTTGCGTAAATAATGACAACAATTCGTGAAACATTTCAGTAAAATAAGCAACTTCTTCTTTTTTATCGTCTTTTCGGAGGATTTCTAATTCGAATAATTTATCGTTAAAAAGTTTCTCGTCATTGATAACTTTCTTATCGATTAATTCAAAATAAGGAACATAAAAATCATTCGGAATGGTTTTCATACATCCAAAATCAAGAGCAACCAACTGGTTTTTATCATTTACCAAAAAATTTCCAGGATGCGGATCGGCGTGAACTTTTTTCAAGATATGAATTTGATACATATAAAAATCCCATAAGGCTTGACCGACTTTATTAGCAACTTCTGCGTCTTTATTTATTGCGGTAAATTCCGATAAATGAATTCCTGTCATCCAATCCATCGTAATGATTTTATCTGACGAATATTCAGGATAATATTCTGGAAAAACCAAGTTATCAATTTGCTTACAAGCATTTACAACTTCCTGACTTTGATTGAGTTCCAAGATATAATTGGTTTCTTCGACTAGTTTATCTTCGACTTCTTTGAAATATTTATCTGAATCTTTTCCTTGCAAATTGAACATTCGAATTGCAATTGGTTTTACCAAGGCCAAATCACTCGAAATGCTGTTTGCAACGCCAGGATATTGAATTTTTACGGCTAATTTCTTCCCGTCTTTCTTTGCCAAATGCACTTGACCAATACTAGCAGCATTAATAGAATTGGCATTGAATTCGTCAAAAATTTCGTAAGGCGTTTTGCCAAAATTATTCTTGAAAGTTTTTAAAACCAAAGGAGCAGAAAGTGGTGGAACCGAA
>JAYUFL010000215.1:0-8411 GCA_043738745.1 Bacteroidota bacterium | reverse complement strand
GTAATTTTGAAAACAAAATTGAACGATTCGCAAAAACAATATCTCGATGCCATAAAGGTATCTGGCGATGCACTTGTGGTTTTAATAAACGATATTTTGGACCTTGCCAAAGTAGATGCAGGTAAAATGACTTTCGAAAAAGTCCCATTTGATTTGGCAGAATGCATTCACAAAATTGTGCTATTATTCAAAATTAAATTAAAAGAGAAAAAATTAAAATTCAATTTGAACCTTGATGAATTTATCCCAAATCAAATTATTGGCGACCCAATGCGTTTGAGACAAATAATTCTAAATTTATTGAGCAATGCTGTAAAATTTACAGATAAAGGAAGTATTTCGGTTGATGTAAAAGTTGTATTGCATATTAAAAATAAAATAAATATAGCCTTTAAAATTACCGATACAGGAATTGGAATTCCAAGCGAAAAACTAGAATCTATATTCAATAATTTCGAGCAAGCTCATTCAGAAACAAGTGCCAATTATGGAGGAACAGGTTTAGGATTGGCAATCGTAAAAAAACTAGTCGAAAACCAAGGCGGAACAATTACTACAAATAGTGAAATTGGCAAAGGATCTACTTTTTTATTTACATTAAAATTTGATACCAATGATTCACAACATATTTTACCGAAAAAAACTACCAAAAATAATATGATTTGCCAATCGGATATGGAATTGAAATCCATAAAAATTTTAGTTGCCGAAGATGTTAAATTAAATCAATTATTGATTAAAGTAGTTTTAGGGAATTTTAATTTTGAAGTTGACATTGCCGAAAACGGTAAAATTGCCATAGAAAAAATGAAAACCAATACCTATGATTTAGTTCTGATGGATTTGCACATGCCAGAGATGAATGGTTTAGAAGCAACAAAATACATTCGCGAGGAAATCAAATCACAAATTCCCATTATTGCCCTAACGGCAGATGTTACTCAAGCAGATATTGACAAATGTTTGGCTGTAGGAATGCAAGATTATCTTTCGAAACCCATTGATGAGGCAATTTTATATGAAAAAATTGTTAAAGTGTTGAATAATTATTAAAAAAATATAGTTTTAGTAATTTTAATTTTTCTGTAAATTATATAAATCTAAACAAATATAATATAACATAATTTTAGATTAAAATATTATTTTTATAGTCTAAATTTTAAATATTTAAATTATGAAAAAGTTAATTTTATTACTGACTTTGTTTTTTGGAACTACTGTAATGTTCTCACAAACAGAGCCTAAAACCAAAAAAGCGGATCGAAAAGAAGACCGAACCGAAAAGAAAGTTGCTCGAAAACACCATCGCAACACTAAAAAAATGGAAGCGAAAAAAGAAGAGATAAACGAGGAAAGCAAAGAAAAAAAATAATTAGATTTCAAATAATCAAAATTATTTAGAGAAAACTGATAAAGAAATTTGTCGGTTTTTTTTATGGTTAAATGTTAACTTAAAAAAAAAAATAGTATTAATATTGATAATTACTATTTTAACAAATAATTGAGAATCATTTTTTAACAAATATTGGTTTTAATTCTATATTTGAAATTCAAAAATTATTAACTAATATTCTAAAAAAAATTTATCTATGTCAAATCTTACAGAAAACAAATTAAACACCGTTATTTCGGTTGCCGATTTAGCCACTATTGCCACAAGCATCAACACAATTACCAGCAAATTGCCCGCAGGAAGCCTGACCGACGACCAACGATCTGGACTAAAAAGCATCGATGTAAACAACAAAATTTTTGTTGAAGATGTCGTAACCGAACTCGGTATTAGCGCAGTAGGAATTATTCCAGCATTTATTAACCCAACATTTATTCAAAACGATTTGGCACTTTTCGAGCAACTAGACGGCATTGAAGCCAATTTGCAAAACCTAATGCAAAAAATTGCCGACCTAAAACGCATTGCTGGCGACGAGGCATATAGTATGGCACTAGCGAGTTACCGGATTTATGATGGTGCCAATCAAGCAGGAGTTTCGGGAGCAAAACAGGCGTATGACAAACTAAAGGTAAGATTCGAGGCGCAAACCACAGGAGCAGGACGACCAGTGGCTGTAAATAATGTTTAGTTTTTTGTAAACAATATAATTTCAAAAAACCCTAAATTGTTTTAGGGTTTTTTTTGCCATAAATTGATTATGAAATTTTACCATCTTTCAAAATTTTGAAAAAAGTCAATGTCTAGATAATCTTATAAAAAATAGTATTTTAGCCCTTTAACCAAAACAATTAGAATTAAATGAAAAATAAATATGTTGACTTTATTGCAGACGAACATCTACTGAATTGCATTGCAAATCTTCACAAAGCGTATTTAAAAGCGAAGAACAATATCACGAAAAAGAATTTTTACAGCAACAAAGTTGATACAATTAAATTGACTTTTGATGCTCAATTCAATGATATTAATCAAGAAAGTTTAATTCAAGCCGAAATATTACGCCAAATTGACAAATCAATAAACAATTCTATCGGAACTTTTCATGAGCAAATTTTAGGAGGAATTAAGGGTTTTCAAGTTGGAAATTTAAGCGGTTTTGATATTAAAGCGAATGATGATACTTTGTTTGCAATTTTTAAATATGAAGAATTATCAAAAAATATTGAAGATTGTATTTTTGAAAAGCTAACGAAAGAGGCTCAAATCTTTAAAAAGGCTAAATATTATTTGGTTGATTTTACTATTGATTCTAATTACCTTGAAAAATGGATAATTGGTAACGATGAATATAAAGTAAGTCATAAAAATGTATTCAAAATTTCGGGGCAAAGTTTTTATGATTTGCTTTCAAACACAAAAAATTCTATAAAATTAATTAGTGATTCTATTGTTGAAAAACATAATCTAAATTTTTAAGTTTAAGGCTCTTTTCCATTTGTAAACTTGCATCAAAAACTCCTGTCTCTACAATTGCTTTTCCTAACATCTCGATTACAGGTACAGAAACGCTGTTTCCAATAAGTTTCATCCATCGAGCTCGGTTTTCAGGTAAAATATAATCGTTAGGGAATCCCTGAATTTTACAAGCTTCTACTTTATTTATTCTTCTAAAATCTCCTTTTTTATAAATTTCATTTAGAAACATTTCTTTATATTCTATTTCATTTTTTGCGATAATCGCTGTTGTTGTGATAAAATCATTGGTATCACTTGCTACTAATGTTGGGAAAATGTTAGAAGTTGATAGAAATATTCTATTTACACCGAATAAACCTGTACTAATCTTTGTATTTTTAAAATCATATCTAAATTCATCATGGACAATAACATTCTTTTTAATTAAAGTATTTAAAATTTTAGAAACTGCAATTTTTTTCAATTTCAAATTTCTATTTGTCTTTAAAATTTCAATATACAATACATCATTTAATGCACAATCTAAAACAAGCCTTTCATTTTCAGTGAATAAATTTTCGCAAAAATTATTTAATCTAAAAGTAAATCCAACCTCTTTCAAAATCTCAAGTTTAACTAATTCATCCAATTCTTCTTTTTTAATTGTATTGTCTAATTCTTTGAAATGTAAATATGATAATGGATTTCCATCAAGATTCCCATATGCACTTTTTCGTCTATTTTTAAGTAATAAATAGCAAATATACTTTTGTCTTTCTGTTGTATTTAAAATATCCCAAGAATGAATAGTTGAATGTCCATTTCTTAAATCATTAAATAAGAAATAATCATTCACTCCATTATTTGAAGATAAACTCATACTTCTTTGTTTAATTATTTCTCCAAATAAATTTATATTTGAATTTTCCTTTATTTTATTTTCAAATGTTGAAACTTCAAAATTTGATAAAACATGACTTAATTGAGTTTTATCATTTATAGGATTTGGTAATCTAAATTTATTAAAAAAGTCTTTTTCTTTAAATCCAATTATATATACTCTCAATCTATTTTGTGGAACTCCATAATTGTATGAATTTATCAAATAAAAATTTGCAAAATATCCAGCTTCTTTAATTTTATTTAAGATATGGTTTAAAGCCTCTTTATTTCTAGGATCTACTAATCCTTTAACATTTTCAAAAATAAATGCTTTAGGTTTAGATTGATTTAAAAGATATATAGTATCATTCCATAATTGTCCTCTATCGTCATCAAAACCTAAATTTTTTCCTGCTATTGACCAACTTTGACAAGGAACACCTCCTGTTAACAAATCATGATTAGGTAATGATTTAATTTTTGTGATGTCCCCTAAATTTAAATCCGAATCTTCTTTAAAATTAGTACAATAAGTTGAAATAGCATCACTATTGATTTCGCTAAAATTTATACATTCTCCTCCTACAGAATCTAAAGCCAATCTAAACCCTCCTATTCCCGAAAATAAATCAATAAATGTAAATTTTGTATTTCCCATTGCATCATTATTTTAATAATTCTTCTTCAAAATTTATTGGGGGTTCAATTTCTAAAAACTCTCTATAAATTCGTTCTCTATATTCTTTTCCAAGTAAATTAACTTCTTTAATAAAGTTGTTATATGTTCCTTTTCCTCCTATCAGTTCCCAAAACTCATTCCCAATTAATACTGAACTATCTTGTTGCATATTAAACCATCTCATTGGAAAAGCCCATTTGTAATTTTCTTTCTTTCCGTACGGATTATATGGAAGTGCATAGTACGCAAAATCTACTTGTTTTGGATACATAGCCAATAATTTAAACATCTTTTCTTTACTTACTTTTGTTTGGTCGCTATTAGGTAAAGGTCCTTTTAATTCAAATGCGTATTTAATTTTAGTTTCTTCATTATTTATAAAAACATCACAAATAACACTAACAGGAATAGGATTTCCTCCGCCTTCCTGAATGTATTTTAATTCTTCTTCCCAATTTGGCTTTATTTTATCACTCCCTTTTTTATTGTGTTCTAATTTATTCAAAACTTCTTGAATACGTCTTAAACTTTCACTGCCAACAGTACCTTCAACAGTATAACCCATAGAGCAATTACCATGAGCTTCAATAGCAACAACTTGAGCTAATTTTTCCCAAACGCCTCCAAATGGAGTTACAAATCTTCTTTCAAAATGAGATCCTTTAAAAATTTCATCAGGTACTAAAGCGGCATAAAGTGGTTTATTTGCTCTATGTTCTTCTTTAATAAATGGATTTTTTATTAAAACGTTTTCCATTACCTTATCCATCATAATGGAAACAACATTTTTTATAGCTATTGCAACTCTTTCTTGTTTTGTCATTTATTTTTTTGTATAATATTCATTCAAAAAATTAATTATAGAATACCCTAATTCTTTTGCCATGTTGACAGGAAATGTTTTCCCTATTTGTTTATATTGTTGTGCAACCGAACCTTCAAATTTCCAATCATCAGGAAAAGTTTGAATTCTCGCATATTCTCGAACCGTAAATGGTCGAGTTTCTTCTGGATGGCATCTTTCAGTTTGCTTTTGTGCAGGACTACAAGTTAGAGTTAAACAAGGTTCGTCCCAACCTATTCTTCTCGCGATTCCAGTTTTTCCGCCACCAAGATGAAAACTTCCGCCCATAAATTCTTTTTGAATTTCTAACGGTAAATCGCGCCAATAACCTTTTTGTGGAACTAAATCTAAAACGTCAATTTTACTTTTCGGATATTTTGAGCCTTCAGATTTTGGAACATTGCAATCAAATAATTCGCCTTTTTTTAAAGCATCTTTTAAATTATAGATTTTTTTATATGGTTTTGGATATTCATATTGTAAATCAATATCTTTTCTAATTCCTACAACAATCAGGCGTTCACGTTTTTGTGGAACATTAAAATTAATCGCTTTAAGAACTTGAACAGGAACAACATTATAACCAATTTCGTCAAGAATTGAAATCATTCCTTGTAAGGTTTTTCCGTTTTCGTGACTTAACAAACCACGCACATTTTCGCCAATACAAATCGGAGGA
Source organism: Bacteroidota bacterium (assembly GCA_043738745.1). Lineage (GTDB taxonomy): Bacteria > Bacteroidota > Bacteroidia > Flavobacteriales > Flavobacteriaceae > Flavobacterium. The sequence continues at coordinate 2,476 of JAYUFL010000215.1, read as the reverse complement.
TTTACTTCTTTTACGGCTCTTGCAAACTCGTAAAACAAAGTACCACGAGCATCGGCTAAACCAAGTTTTTTGCCCGCATAACTAAATGCTTGACAAGGAAAACCGCCAGTTACAACATCAACTTTATTGTGATATTCAGAAAAATCGAATGATTTTATATCGCCTTCTAAAACATTCCAATTTGGTCGATTATTTCGCAAAGTTTGACAAGCCCATTTATCAATTTCGTTTAATGCAACACATTTTAAACCTGCTTTTTCCATTCCAACCGCCAAACCACCAGCACCAGCGAACAATTCCAAAACGGAATAATTGTTATGAGGTTCAACATAATTTGAAAAGGTTTCTTGAATGTCGGAATCTAAAAAGTCACCAAACAAAGTGTCAACATCAGATTTTCGATAAACTCGATAATTACTCATCGGTTCACGAACCGCAGAAAGTTTACCTTCTTTGTCCCAACGTCGTAAAGTTTCTTTACTTTTACCTATATATTCGGAAGTTTCCGAAAGTGTCAAATAATCATTCATAACCAAATTGTTTAACCTTACACAATGGTTACAAATTTAAAAGAAAAATTGGAATAATAAAACAAAATTTAATAATTCCAAATATTTTTTTAATTAATATACTTTTTAATATGTTTATAATGCTAAAAAATATTTAAAATATACTATTTAGTATTTATATACTATTAAAAAACATTTAAAAACTAATTTAAAATGCTATATAAATACTAAAAAATATTTTTAAAATACTATATAACATCTATAAAATATTTTATAATATCTAATAACTACTTTTTAGTATAATATTTGTTATATTTGAACTTTAAAAAATCTAATAAATATGATTAACGAAACTACGACCCCAATTAACGTAGGAGCAATTTTCAAGAAATATATTGTTGATGCCAAATTGTACAAATCAGCATTGGCACGGTCGTTGGGCATCAACGCATCGGTGGTGCTTGCCTACGAAAAAAGAGCCTCGCTAACCACCGCTACACTCGTAAAATTGAGCCACGCCTTAAAACACAATTTTTTTGCAGATATTGCCGCATTATTACCAAAAACATACAGCACCACAGCAACCATTGACGATAGCAACTCCAAAAAAATTGTAGCACTAGAACAAGAAATTATTATTCTGAAAGCCGAAAAAGCAGTATTATTGCAGGCAATGAGTGGTAAATGATTTTTAATTTTTAATAATTTTTAATAACAAAAAACCCCAAGAGTTTTGAAACTACTTGAGGTTTTTCGACAACAAAATGAAAGTTAAATGTTACTTTGTGAAGAAGAATCTTGAGTACGTGGAAAACCGTTTTCGTCAAGGTCTTGGTCATCTACTTCGTCTTCTTCGTTTTCGTTTTCTTCTACATCATCCTTTTCAGAGCGGTTGCCATTGTCGTTTTTATACGAACTTCGGTCTTGCTCCTCGTTGGTAATTTGTTCCGATTGTCGTGGTTGCTTTTCAGAATGAGAATCATATTTATTCTCATTACCATCCATTACAGATTGGTTTGCGTTTCCAGAATCAGCATCGGCACTACCATAACTCGGGTTTTTTTGACCCATGTTATTGTCGTTTGAGTTTTCCATACCTAAAATTATTTTTTAGCAGTATGCGATTTAGAATCTTTGTCGGTCGATTTTGCATCTTTACCAGTTGCTTTAGAATCTGTTTTTTTGTCATCCATTTTAGAAGATGAATGTGCACTAGTTGATTTAGTGTCTTTTGTATTTTGAGTTGTGCTCATGATAAAATATTTTAATTGATTTATAATTATGTAAATTTATAACTAACCTAATAATAACGTTTTATACAATTTTTGATATTAGTTATAGAATTTTTGGGTTTCTACGCTTGCATTTCTGACGCTTCCACGTTGATGGCTGCTATGGCAACTTCGGTCAGTTTAGCATCGGCTGCTTTTTCTTCGGCAAGGGTTTCTTCGAGCAATTTTGCTGCTTTTGTCAACCCCAATGTTACAGCAAATTGTCGCAAAGTTCCGTAAGTCGCCATTTCGTAATGTTCTACTTTTTGTCCTGCCGAAATAATTCCTGCATCGCGCATGGCACCTTCTTCGCATTCTTCCATAATTTCGCCTGCTTCTTTAATCAAGCCAGCCATAGCCTCGCATTTTACTGCTTCGGGTTTTTTATCTATCGATTCAAAAACATCTTCGAGTCTCAAAATTTGATTTTCGGTTTCGGCTAGATGACTCGTTAATGCGGCGATTAATTCTTCGGAAGTGGCATTTTTAATCATTTTTGGGATGGCGGTTGTCAATGCTTTTTCTGCCCAATAAATGTCTTTTAACTCGTCTTCGAACAATTGCATTAATTGCGATGATTTCATTGAACCTTTTTTGTTCGAATGATTTTCAGATTTTTGATTTTTAGTTTCCATTTTAAATATTTTAAATTGATTATTTATGATAAAAAAAAGAGTTAAAAAGAGTTCTAAAACC
>JAYUFL010000214.1:0-22659 GCA_043738745.1 Bacteroidota bacterium | reverse complement strand
GCGCATCATCGCCAGCAGTGTACAACCTACAAATTTTGTGGATTATATTCTGATTTGCCTTCAATTGTTGCACAAACGACTGTTCTAAACTACTGCTCATATTTTCAATAAGTATTCCAAAAACGGAATTTGTTACAAATAAACTAAAAATAATTGTCATTGCGAGGAACGCGGCAATTGGAGCATAACACCTATTTCTTTAACAATATTCGTCCTGCCATCATTCCAAATCTTTGCCGCCAAACAATGGCAGCAAAGGATTTCCCCTTCTGTCGGGGCTAAAATACAACTTTTGTAGTTCTAAAAACTTCTTCAAAAAAGCGTTGTAATCTAGTTCAAAAATTTTAAATTTGTCAATCAACAAACCCAAAAATGAATATCCCAAGTTCTTCATATCCTCGAATTGTCATTATTGGCGGCGGTTTTGCAGGAATAGCGTTAGCCAAGCAATTGCGAAACAAAAACGTTCAAGTCGTATTAATAGACAAACACAATTACCACACCTTTCAACCCTTATTATATCAAGTGGCAACTGGCGGACTCGAGGCAGGATCTATAGCCTATCCCATCCGAAAAGTCATTCAGGAATACAAGGATTTTTATTTCAGATTAACATCAGTTTCCGAAATCGATACCAAAAACCAAAAAATAATTGCCGAAATTGGTGATTTAACCTACGATTATCTGGTAATTGCAACAGGATCTAAAACCAATTATTTTGGCAATAAAGAAATCGAGCGCAACTCGATGGCAATGAAAACCATTCCGCAATCGCTAAACATTAGAAGTTTAATCCTCGAAAACTTCGAGCAAGCCGTAATCCTAAAGGACGAAGCCGAAAAAAACAGCCTCATAAATTTTGTATTGGTTGGCGGCGGACCAACAGGAGTAGAACTTGCCGGCGCATTGGCCGAAATGAAAAAAGCCATTCTCCAAAAAGATTATCCAGATCTCGACATCGACAAAATGCAAATAAATTTGGTGCAATCTGGCGATCGAATCCTCAATACAATGTCCGAAAAATCATCCGCTCATGCCGAAGAATTTCTGGAAAGTCTTGGCGTAAAAATCTGGAAAAACGTTCGCGTTACCAATTACGACGGACGCACAATTACCACAAATTCTGATCTTACTTTTGATACTGCAACAGTAATTTGGACCGCCGGAGTTCAGGGCGCAAAAATTCCTGGATTAGATGCAAATGCATTAGTCGAAAAAGTAGAGCGCATTCGTGTAAATCAATTTAATCAGGTAAAAGGTTACGAAAATATTTTTGCTATTGGCGACATTGCTGCTATGGAAACTGAAAAATTTCCCCAAGGACACCCAATGATGGCGCAACCTGCATTGCAACAAGGCAAGTTATTGGGCGAAAATATTATTAAATTAATAACCCAAAAACCACTAAAACGGTTCGAATATAACGACAAAGGTTCTATGGCTACAATCGGTCGTAACAAAGCCGTTGTCGATTTGCCTAAATATCATTTTTATGGAGTTTTTGCTTGGTTTGTTTGGATGTTTGTGCATCTTTTTTCCTTGATTGGTTTCAAAAACAAAGCCGTAGTTTTCCTAAATTGGGTTTACAATTACATTCGTTTTGACCGCGAAGGCCGATTAATTATCAGACCTTTCAAGCGCAAAAGTTTTGTTACTTTTACAAGTGATGAAGTTTAGTTTTTAACTTATCTTGCAAGGTTTATAATACCTTGTAGGGTTTTAATAATTTTATATGGAAGAAAAAAAACCATTTGTTTACAATGAATTTAAATATAGTGAACAAGGAATTGAATATCCTGAAAAGATAAAATCCCCAAGTCATTTATTTAAATATTACTCTATAAATTTTAATTCTTTAGATGCATTTGTAAATGGATATCTTTTTTTTTCTCATCCAAATCAGTTAAATGATATATTAGATTGTTCATCTTTATTGTTTAACCCAGAAAGTTGTACAAAAGAACTTTATGATGGTATTTGGAAACATTTTATTCGAGAATTACATTTGAATAGAAATCTAGTTTCAGATTATCAAAATGCTAAAGAAGATAATTTCACAGAATTAGTTCTAATTATTAATTATTGGAATTTTTTTCATAGAGGAATATTATCTCTTACAACCAATCCACACAATAAATTAATGATGTCACATTATACATTTGAAAAAGGATTTGTTTTAGATTTTAATCCAAAAAAATTAGTTGATTTTTTAGAAAAAAAATATTCGAAAGAAAATGTAAATTTATATCCTATAAATTATGTTGAAAACCTCGATAAAATAAATTATTTTGAAAACATTATAGACGAAATATCAATTAATGAAGATAATTTCCTCATTCATAAATTAAACAATACGATTCCATTATTATGTATTGCAAGTATTAAAGATATTGTATGGAAATATGAAGATGAATGGAGAATTCTATTGAGAAAAAGTAATATGGGTATTGCAAAAAAGCCAACAGAATTTTTAAAAGTGGATTCATCACATATAAGAATTAATGATAGGAAAATTAACTATGATTCAGATTGTTTAGAAAAAGTTATTCTAGCACCAATGTTTTTTAATAATCATTTTTTCGATGAAAAGAAATTTGATTCAAACAATAGAAGAGTTTCATACAAATTAAATAAGGTTAATTTGAAAAAAGATAAAATTTATGAAAAATATCAGAAATTTTTAGTAAAAATAGGCTCTACAAATATGAATAAAAAAATTTTCATTCAAGATGTTGAACTTGGAGAAGATGGATATGGTAGAATTTGCCATAAATTGGATAATATAGAATACTCGAATGATTTTATTTCTTTCAGTATTTTACCGAAAATTTATAGATTTGGAGTTAAACCTCAAAGTACCCTAACTTTATAATAATTCACCATTAAATCTACAAATTTGCTATAACTGTCTAAACCATCTTTTTGTTGGTTCATTTTTAGGAAATTGTCATAAAAAATCTTAAAACCCGTTTCGATTGGCGTTTCGTATTGTTTCCAAAAATCCTCACTGTCTTGATAGTTTTTTAGGATTCCGGGATTAATGGTTTGCAGTAATTGCATAAGAATTTTAGGATTCCGAACTTCCCAATTTGCCAAACAATAGCGCAATGCCGAGGAATATCCAGAATATTTAAAATACAAATTATCGTTTTTTATAGAAGCCAAAAATCCTATAAAATTACATTCGCTTTCGCTCCCAAAACCCATTTGATGCGCCATTTCGTGGTTGGATGTCATTGGTAAATTGTAAATAGGCATTAAACTATTTACTTGCGCTTCGTTGGTAAACGGGTTTAAATATCCGCCAAATCCCATATAAGTTAGCGGTAAACTGAATAATGATTTCTTGATAGAAAGGTTTTCATATTCAAAAAACGAATATTCATTGGATAAGTTTTTATAACCATTCAAATCCATCACGAAAGTTTGATTTTGAGTATACGGAAAGGTAATTTTTGTGCTATTGTTTTTGGTAATTTGAAATTGAATTTCGTTGGTTCTTTTAATTAATTTTTTAGTAAAAACCAATAAATCTTGGTCGGAATATTCGCGCTGGATTTTCATTTTTTCGAATAACGGAACCCGATAATAATTGAAAGCCCAAAGCGTGTGGAACAAAAAATAAAACAACGAAAGAGAACTTATTATTCTCAAAAAATAGGTTTTTCGATTGTTTTTCCAAGTTTTTCTAACTTTCCAAAACCATTTAATAATTAAAAAGATTAAAATTCCATAAATACAATCGCCGACCGAAAACGGAATTTTTCCCAAACAAATCCTCGAGAAATTAGAAATTTTCTGATAAACCGAATTGCTATAAAAATGTTCTACAAAATCTGGAAAAAATTTCAGAATTTGCAAGAACATAATTTGAAATACTAGAAATATGGGTAGAATGTATTTTCGATTCATAATTTTATTTAAAAATGTAAATATAATCACAAATCAATTTGCAAAGAAAATAAACTTTGTAACTTTGAGCATTAAAATAAAAATAACAAAACAATATAAATGAGCCAAGAAATTAGAAACCTCGAGCCAAAAAATCTTTGGAATAAATTTGCAGATTTAAATGCCGTTCCGCGTCCATCCAAAAAAGAAGATCGTGTCATTCAGTTCATGAAAGACTTCGGGAATTCTTTAGGATTAGAAACTTTCGAAGACGAAATCCGTAACGTAATCATTCGCAAACCCGCAACTGCAGGAATGGAAACCCGAAAAGCCCTTGTTTTGCAAGGACATTTGGATATGGTGCATCAAAAAAACGGAGATACTATTTTCGATTTCGACAAACAAGGAATCGATATGTATGTCGATGGCGATTGGGTTCGTGCTCGCGGAACGACTCTTGGAGCAGATAATGGACTTGGAGTTGCAATGATTATGGCAATTTTAGAATCTAAAACCATAAAACATCCAGCAATCGAAGCGCTTTTTACAATCGATGAAGAAACTGGAATGACTGGTGCATTAAACCTAAAAGGTGGTGTTCTAAAAGGTGAAATCCTATTGAATATGGATACCGAAGAAGACGATGAAATAGATATTGGTTGCGCTGGCGGAATCGATGTTACAGCAACCAGAACCTATGAGCAGGAAGAAACTCCAGACGGATCTGTTGGATACACCATTACTGTAAAAGGACTAAACGGAGGACATTCGGGAATGGATATCAACAAAGGTTTGGTGAATGCAAACAAAATTATGAACCGTTTATTGTTTGATGGTTTTGAAAATTTTGGGCTACAAGTTTCGGAAATAAACGGAGGAAGTTTGCGTAATGCAATTCCTCGCGAGAGCGTTGCAAAAGTAATTGTTGCACAAATGTATGACGAGGCTTATGTATTTGATATGCAGGAAATTATAGCAGATATAAAAACCGAATATAAAACTACCGAACCCAATTTGACTATCGAAATCGAAAAGTCAGATTTGCCTGCAAAAGTAATGGATCTTGGTGTTCAAGAAGGAATTATTCGATCTATTTATGCGGCTCATAATGGTGTTTACAGAATGTCTGCCGATATGGAGGATTTAGTTGAAACCTCTAATAATGTGGCTCGAGTAATTGTAAAAGAGGGAGAAATTTTAGTAGGTTGTTTAACGCGTTCCTCGGTCGAAACCTCTAAATTTGATTTAGCAAACGCATTGCGATCTACTTTCGAATTGTCTGGTTGCGAAGTAAATCTTGCGGGATCTTATCCAGGTTGGACGCCAAATGTAAACTCGGAAATCCTTGATTTATTAGTAAAAATATACGAAAAACAAAACTCCGAAAAACCAAAAGTAGTGGCTTGTCACGCTGGTTTAGAGTGTGGAATTCTAGGTACCAATTATCCAGATATGGATATGATTTCCTTTGGGCCAACTATACACGGAGCGCACAGCCCAGATGAAAGAGCGAGTATTTCGTCGGCGCAAAAATTTTATAAATTTGTGTTAGAAATTTTAGAAAGCATTCCAGAAAAAAAGTAATTTTTTTAAGATTATTATAAAAAAAAGCAGCATTCCATTTTTTGATGCTGCTTTTTTGAATTTAACTTAGTAAAATTTTGCTGTAAACCCCAAATAAAAACTACGACCGACCGCTGGAATTATTCCTGGACCAGGATATTCGTCTGTTCTACGAGTGAAATATTGTTTGTTGGCTAGATTGTTGGCTCCGAATTTCAAGGCAAATTTTCCAAAATTATAACTTCCTGACCAATCCAAAACGGTGTAGGCTGGAATGTATCCCGCAATCGGGTTGTCGCTTATGGCAACATTTGAAGCATCTCCAAAAGCATCTCCAACATAATTTGCTTGAAAAGTGGTCGAAAATTTTTGAGTATTGAAAATTAACCCAACTCGATTAATAATTTTTGCTGCGGCTTCGACACGTTTTCCTTTAAAATCGCCTGTTGTATATTGAGCATCGATGTAAGCATAGGAATTAAAAATGCTCAAACCATAATTGGATTTTGAATTCAAATATTTCAATAAATTGAATTCTACATAACTTTCGATGCCTTTGTGGACGCTATTAGCAATATTTTTTCGAACTGAAATATAGTCGCTAGTTACTGGATCAACCTCAAGAGTTACTCCAATTCGTTGGTTATAAGCCAAATAAAACCCGCCAATATCAAAGTTTAGAAAATTTCGAATTGTACCTCGAAAACCCAAATCGGCATTGTAACCTTTGCTATCTTTTAAGTTTTTATCAATTTTAGAAACAATTCCAAAAGGTTCTAGTTGGGAATAATCAATCGGGCGAAAGGCTTGACTGAAATTGCCGTAAACGCTTGTATTTCTGGTTGTTTTCCATTCACTACCAATTCCTGCTAAAGCAAATGTTCGAGTTCTGGATTCGTTTGAAATTAAAATATCGCCTTCGACTTCTTTATGTCCTTTTGAGGTGCTTTTTAAATATTCGAATCGAAAACCTGGTGTAATAGTAAAGTCTTTTGTGATTTTAAAAATATTTTCTACAAACGGAGCAATATTGGTCGTTGTAAAATCCAAATCGTAACCCCAATCTCCAGAAATAGATAAATCAAAATCAGATTTTGTAGTGCCTTCCCCGCCGCCTTGACGCTTGAACCAAGCATAACTTTGACGAATTCCTGTTGCAAAAGTCGATTTTTGCGAACCTAAATTATAGCTTTGAGAATAGCGAATTTCTGTAGTAGAATTATTCATTTTTTCGATGCCAACTTCTCTTGGAACGAATTCTGAAGTTATGGGATCAATATCGTCTGTTGCACTTGCTCCGCCATCTTCGTTTCTCCAAACCAAAGATCGTGAACTAAATAAAAAACTACTTTTGAAAGAAATTATACTGTTTTCTGAAAGCGTTATATTTGCGAAAGCGGTCAAAATATTCCAAGGACTTCGAATCCAGTTTCTGGCTCGAGTAGATTGTTGCGGGTCATTGTTAAATTGCTCGTCGGTTAATCCGCCTGGCATTTTTATTTTGTTTCTTAGTAATGAATATTCTATACCAAAATTCAACTTTTCGGAATGATTGTATTGCAATTTTGCAAATCCTGAGACTTGTGTTTGCTCGGAATTTGGTCTGTATCCATCTATATTTCTATATTGTAAAAAACTGTAAAATGATAATTTTTTATAGTTTCCTCCAACCGAATTAAAGGAGTTATACAAACCATAACTTCCGATAGTTTGTGAAGTTATGAACTCGAATGGCTTATTTTTCGGAGCATCTTTGGTAACATAATTGACCAAACCACCAAATTGCGACCCAAACTGCAACGATGCTGCACCACGAACCATTTCTATTCTCGAAACGGCTTCCATGGGTGGCAAATAATAGGCTTCATTGTAACCGTAAATATCTGCCGAAACGTTGTAGCCGTTTTGTCTAGTATTCATTTCTATACTTTGAATTGGATTTAATCCGCGAGTTGCAATTCCGTTGGCTGTAAAGCCACTACTTTCGGTTTCTACGATATTCAAACCCGGAATTCTACCCAGAATTTGTCTTGTATTATTGACCGATTTATTAGCATCAAGTGAGTCAACAAGAATGATTTCGTTTTTTTTACCTGCATAAATTATTCCGTCTTTCGAATCCGATAAGTGCCCGATTCCGTTTACGGTTTTGAAACCTTTTACTTCGATTTCTTTAAGTTTGGTGGTGTCTTTTATTTGAGCGTTTGTAAATTGAAAGGCTACTACTAATAATGTTAAAAATATTTTATTGAAGTTCATATTATTGTTTATTTAGAATAATTAAAAATAAAATGCAAATATAAAAAGTAGTTTTTAATTAGCAAATTTTATTTAGACTAAATTTAAATAATTTATAATTTAATATTTTTAGAATACTAATTTTGATTAAAACGTGTTTAATTCATCAATATTTGATAATCAATTTCACGGCAAGTTAAGAGTTTTATTTCTTTGGTATTCTAGTTTAATAATTCTCTGAACTCTAATAAGTCTTTTAAATCGAGTGAAATCATAAGATTAGGTTGTGTATGGATGGAATTGGAATGTGTTTTGAATATACCGAATTTTCATATTCTTGTTCCCAATATTTTTCATCGATATTTTGTACATACTTCGCAAAACAATCTAACTCGTTTAAAGTCAAATTAAAATTTATGTTTTTAAATAGCAATTGATAGGTTTCTGAATGATTGCAGTACAACAAGATTCTATCTATTGTTCGCTTAAAGAAATTTATATGGCACATTTTATAGATTTTTTGAATTAATTATAAGTTGCAAATACATTGTTTTTATCAAGAACAAATAAAAACAATTAACTTTATAAACAAAATAAAAAAATTTATTGTTCTTATTTAAAATAATTCCAAATAAAATTTGCTAATTAAAAACTACTTTTTATATTTGGATTTTATTTTTAATTAGTCTAAATAAAGTATTGTATGAAAAATATTTCTCTAGCATTTGTAACAATTATTTCTTTAACATTATTTTCTTGCGACAAGGAAGATTCAGAGGTAAAAGTCGAAACTGATTTTACTAAAACGCTTTCTAATCTTGGTAATAATGTAATTATTCAAACTTATTTTGATTTGAAAACCAAATCTTCAAGTTTAGAAACGGCAACAAACACATTTGTTAGCAATGCTAATTCGGCTAATTTGTTGTCATTAAAAAATGCTTGGTTAGCCGCTAGGCAGCCTTGGGAGCAAGCCGAAGGTTTTGGTTTTGGACCAGTTGATCAAGACGGAATAGATCCAAGTGTAGATTCTTGGCCATTGAATTTAACTGATTTGAATGCGATTTTAAATGGTATAATTTCAATTAACACGGCATTTGTTGCATCTCAAGAAGGAAATTTAAAAGGTTTTCATACGGCAGAATTCTTAATTTGGGGTTTAGATGGAAACAAAACTGCTACAGATTTTACATCAAGAGAATTGAGTTATTTAAAAGCAACTTCGGCAAATTTGGCAATAGATACAAATGTTTTATACAATCTTTGGATTCCTAGCGGACAAAATTTTGTTACTAATTTTGTAAATGCAGGAAACACAAGTAGTACCTATACTTCTCAAAAAGTTGCTTTGAAGGATTTGACAGATGCAATTATTGGAATTACTGATGAATTGGCAAATAACAAAATTGACGGTCCTTTTGCAGCCAATGACGCAACTTTAATGGAAAGTAGATTTTCTGATAATTCTTCGATAGATTTTATTAATAATATTACGAGTGTGAAAAATATTTATTTTGGAACTTATTATACAAATGGAAATAGTTTTGGACTATACAAAGTAATAAATTCTAAAGATCCTGCGACGGATTATAAAGTAAAAACACAAATAAACGAAGCCATTGTTGCAATTCAAACAATTCCGGCATCGTTCAAACAAGCAATTGCTAGCAATAGAGATATTATTGCAAACGCTCAAACAAAATTGAGAGCATTACAAGAAACACTTGAAACAAAAGTAACACCAATTATTGAAGGCTTATGAATTTTAGAATAATATTTTGTTTAGCAGCAATAACTTTACTTTCTGCTTGCAGCAAAAACGCAAACGAAGATTATCAAGACATACCTGTTGTTCAAGATGATATAAAATCTGGAGGTTCGGCAACAATTATTAATGAAGGTGCTGGTGCATATAATTTCCCTCCAAATGATTTGACTTCGCAAGAAATTAGTGATCATTTGGTTGGTGATGCTGCATTTAGTCAGCCATTTGTAACATTTCCATCAACTCAAGCGGCTGGTTTGGGACCAAATTTCAACCAGAATAGTTGTGTGTCTTGTCACGTTCGTAATGGTCGAGGCACGATTCCGCAATTTGATGGAGATTCGAGTTCAGGTTTATTATTAAGAATTAGTTTGGCAGGTTCTGGGTTACACAACGACGCAATTTCAGTTCCAGGATTTGGCACACAATTGCAAACAAAATCTATATATGGAGTTACTCCAGAAGGCAAAATTACAATAAATTACAATCCAATAACAGAAACTTTTTCTGACGGATATGTTGTTACATTACAAAATCCGAATTACAGTATCGCTAATGCCTATATTTCGCTGCCAACTGGTGTTTTAATTTCGCCCAGAATTGCTCCTCCAGTTTTTGGTTTAGGATTAATTGATGCAATTCCAATAGCAAATATAACTTTGCAAGCAGACGAAAACGATAGTAATAGTGACGGAATTTCTGGTCGCGCCAATTATGTTTGGGATTATGAAACAAACCAAATAAAACTTGGGAGATTTGGATTGAAAGCATCGAGTTATTCTTTGCAACACCAAACCGCATCGGCTTATCATCAAGATATGGGAATTACAAATGTTTTATTCCCTTTTGAACATTGTACTGGTCAATCGAATTGTACTTCAGGAATTAATCCAAATCCAGATATTAGTCAAGCAACTTTGGACATAACCACTTTTTATACAAAATCGTTGGCAGTTCCTGCTCGAAGAAATGCAACTAATCCAAATATTTTGACAGGAAAACAACTTTTTACAACTTTGAATTGTACAAAATGTCATATACAACAGCAACAAACAGGAGTAAGTTCAATAAATTCATTATCAAATCAAACATTTTTTCCTTATTCAGATTTTTTATTACACGATATGGGAAATGCTTTATCAGACAATAGAACCGATTTTTTAGCCACTGGCAACGAATGGAAAACTACTCCACTTTGGGGAATTGGTTTAACAAAAGTAGTAAATCCTAAAGCCCAATTTATGCATGACGGACGAGCAAGAACTATCGAAGAAGCAATTTTATGGCACGGAGGTGAAGGGCAAAATGCTAAAAATAAATACAAACAATTGAATGCACAACAACGTTCTGATTTATTAGTTTATTTAGGTTCGCTTTAAGGTATATATAGGCAAATAAAATAAATATTTAGTTTAAAACATTACTATCACGAATAAAATTTATAGTTTTTTATGCCTTATTATATTTTCTATAAAATTATCAAATAAATAACTCGAATCGTGTGGTCCTGGACTCGCTTCGGGGTGATATTGAACAGAGAAACAGTTTTTAGTTTTCATTTTCATTCCTGCAACAGTGTTGTCGTTGATATGAAAATGAGTTATTTCCATATCTGTATTTTTTTCAAGTTCGTCTCTATTGACTGCGAAACCGTGATTTTGAGACGTTATCTCTCCTTTACCTGTCAAAATATTCATTACTGGGTGATTTATACCACGGTGTCCGTTAAACATTTTATAGGTCGAAATTCCATTTGCTAGTGCTATGACTTGATGACCCAAACAAATTCCGAAAAGTGGTTTGTTACTATCGATAATGTTTTTTGCTACTTCAATTGCTGATAATAACGGATCTGGATCTCCAGGACCGTTTGAGAGAAAATATCCATCGGGGTTAAATTCTGACAAATCTTTGAAACTTGAATCGTATGGGAAAACTTTAATATAGCAATCTCTTTTTGAAAGATTTCGAAGAATGTTGGTTTTGATTCCTAAATCTAATGCTGAAATTTTATATTTGGCAGATTCGTTTCCATAAAAATAGGGCTGTTTGGTTGAAACTTTTGAGGCCAATTCTAGACCATTCATGTCTGGGACTTTGGCTAAAGCGATTTTTAAATCGTCGATTGATGTATTGTCAGTACAAATTACGGAATTCATGGCTCCGTTATCTCGAATATAGGATACTAATGCTCTTGTATCGACATCTGAAATACAGATTAAATTTTGCTTTTGGAAATAATCAAATAGACTACTTTCGGAATCTGTCCTAGAGTAATTGAAACTAAAATTTTTGCAAACCAATCCTGATATTTTTATAGAATCGGATTCAATTTCGTTTTTATTAACTCCGTAATTTCCGATATGTGGATTGGTGGCTACCATGATTTGCCCGAAATAAGAAGGATCAGTAAATATTTCTTGATAGCCTGTCATTCCTGTATTAAAACAGACTTCGCCGAAAGTTGTTCCTGATATTCCGATGGATTTTCCGTGAAATATGGTTCCGTCTGATAGTAAAAGGATAGCGCTTTGTTTTGTTGTGTAGTTCATTGTGTTGTTTGTAGTTATGCAAAAATAATTATTTTTTTTGAACCATTAAGATTTTAAGATAATTAAGTTATGAAAGTAGTCGGAAACTATAAATTTCAGCCCTGATTGCAGCGAAAAGCATTTTTCAAAGAATTATATTTTTTCTTTGCAAAAAATAACGACCAAAGGAAGTTCGTTTTTTGCAAAGAAAAAATATAATTCTTTGAAAAATCTTGAAGCGAAAAGCAGGATTGGCTTCTAAAAAAAAAGGATAAACTATTACTAGTTTACCCTTTTTATTTATAGAATGATTAATTTCATTATTCTGCTGTTTCTGTAGATTCTTCTGAAGAAGGTTCTGCTGGAGCATCTGTTGCTTCAACTTTTTTTGCTTTTGAACCACGACGGCTTTTTGCTTTTTTCTCTTCTTTTTTACCTCCATTATAAAGTTCGTTGAAGTCTACTAATTCGATCATTGCCATATCAGCATTATCTCCTAAACGATTTCCAACTTTGATGATACGTGTGTATCCTCCTGGACGATCTCCTACTTTTTCTGCTACGTCTCTGAATAAGTCAGTTACCGCATATTTGCTTCTTAAATAAGAAAAACAAATACGACGATTGTGAGTTGTATCTGATTTTGATTTTGTAATCAATGGCTCAACGAATTGTTTAAGCGCTTTTGCTTTTGCAACAGTGGTATTGATACGTTTGTGCTCTATTAGAGAACAAGCCATATTTGCCAACATGGCTTTTCTGTGACCAGTTTGTCTGCTAAGGTGATTGAATTTTTTTCCGTGTCTCATGACGTATTTTTTTTAACTTCATCTTGCTTCAATCCGCTTTGGAGAGCAAAATATGAAGTAATTTATTCTTTATCTAATTTGTACTTTGCAAGATCCATTCCGAAGGTTAAATTTTTAATAGCAACTAATTCGTCTAGTTCCGTTAAAGATTTTTTACCGAAATTACGGAATTTCATCAAGTCGTTTTTATTGAAAGATACAAGATCTCCAAGTGTATCAACTTCTGCTGCTTTTAAACAATTTAATGCTCTCACGGACAGATCCATGTCAACAAGTTTTGTTTTTAGTAATTGTCTCATGTGAAGTGATTCTTCATCATAAGTTTCCGTTTGAGCGATTTCGTCTGCTTCGAGAGTAATTCTTTCGTCAGAAAAAAGCATGAAGTGATGTATAAGAACTTTGGCTGCTTCTGTTAATGCATCTTTTGGATTAATTGATCCATCAGTTTTTATTTCAAAAACTAATTTTTCGTAATCTGTTTTTTGCTCAACACGGAAGTTTTCAATAGCATACTTTACATTTTTTACTGGAGTAAAAATTGAATCTGTAAAAATAGTACCAATTGCAGCATTTTGTTTTTTATTATCTTCAGCAGGAACGTATCCTCTCCCTTTTTCGATTGTTAATTCGAAATTAAGTTTGATTTTGCTGTCGAGGTTACAAATTACTAAATCTGGGTTAAGAACCTGAAAGCCTGAAATGAATTTTTGAAAATCACCTGCAAGAAGTTGGTCTTTACCAGTTACTGAAATTGTTACTGATTCATTATCTACATCTTCTATTTGACGTTTGAAACGTACTTGTTTTAGATTTAGAATAATTTCTGTAACGTCTTCAACAATTCCTGAAATAGTTGAGAATTCGTGATCTACACCTTCAATACGAACAGAAGTTATTGCAAAGCCTTCTAAAGCAGAAAGCATTACTCTTCTAAGTGCATTACCAACTGTCAATCCGTAACCAGGTTCTAAAGGTCTGAATTCAAATTTGCCTTCAAAATCGTTAGAATCGATCATGATAACCTTATCGGGTTTCTGAAAATTAAATATTGCCATAATTTAGACTAAGTCAATTATTATTTGTTGTACAATTCGACGATTAGTTGCTCTTTGATATTTTCTGGAATTTGAAGTCTAGCTGGAACAGTAACGAAAGTTCCTTGTTTAGTATCGTTATTCCATGTAATCCATTCATATACATGAGAAGAATTAGATAAAGAACGTTCGATTGCTTCTAAAGATTTAGATTTTTCACGAACTGCAACAACATCATTTGGTTTTAAATGGTAAGAGGCAATATTTACTACGTCTCCATTTACTGTAATGTGCCTGTGTGAAACTAATTGACGCGCACCTCTTCTTGATAGAGCGATTCCCATTCTGAATACTACATTGTCAAGACGAGCCTCACAAAGTTGTAACAAAATTTCACCTGTTACACCTTTAGATGCGGCTGCTTTTTTGAATAAATTTCTGAATTGTTTTTCTAAAATTCCATAAGAATATTTAGCCTTTTGCTTTTCCATTAACTGGATAGCATATTCAGATTTTTTTCCTCTTTTTTTAGCCATCCCGTGTTGTCCAGGTGGGTAATTTCTTTTTTCAAAAGATTTATCATCTCCGAAAATTGCTTCGCCGAACTTACGTGCGATTCTTGTACTTGGACCAGTATATCTTGCCATTTTAATTTTTTTTAGATAGAGATTATGAATTCAGGTCAAATCCTTCGATAATCGAATTTCTATCTTGGTTATACTTATTGAAAATTATTAAACTCTTCTTCTTTTTGGAGGTCTACATCCATTGTGAGGCATTGGAGTAACGTCAATGATTTCAGTTACTTCGATACCACTATTATGTAGAGATCTGATAGCAGACTCACGTCCATTACCTGGTCCTTTTACATATACTTTTACTTTTTTAAGTCCTGCCTCTAATGCTACTTTCGAACAATCTTCAGAAGCCATTTGGGCTGCATACGGAGTATTCTTTTTAGAACCTCTAAAACCCATTTTACCTGCTGATGACCAAGAAATAACATCGCCTTTTTTGTTTGTTAACGAAATGATGATGTTGTTAAAAGTTGCACTAATATGAGCTTCACCCGTTGATTCAACGATAACTTTACGTTTTTTTGCTGCTGCTTTCGCCATATTACTTATTATTTAGTTGCTTTTTTCTTGTTCGCAACAGTTTTTCTTTTACCTTTTCTTGTTCTAGAATTGTTTTTAGTTCTTTGTCCTCTTAATGGGAGACCCGATCTGTGACGAATTCCTCTGTAACATCCTATGTCCATTAAACGTTTAATGTTTAATGAAACTTCTGAACGAAGTTCGCCTTCGATTTTGAATGTACCAACTACTTCACGAATTGCTCCGATTTCGTCGTCATTCCAATCTTGAACTTTTTTGTCTTGGCTAACTTGAGATTTTTCTAAAATCTCAATAACTCTACTTTTTCCTAATCCGAAGATATAGGTTAGTGCAATTACACCTCTCTTGTTTTTTGGGATATCTACCCCTGCTATTCTTGCCATAGTTTATCCTTGTCTTTGTTTAAATCTAGGATTCTTTTTGTTAATCACGTATAATCTGCCTTTTCTTCGTACAATCTTGCACTCGGCACTTCTTTTTTTAACTGATGTTCTAACTTTCATTTTGAAATATCTTTAGTATCTGTAAGTAATTCTTGCTTTTGATAAATCGTAAGGGCTCATTTCTAGTTTCACTTTATCACCAGGTAATAATTTGATGTAATGCATTCGCATTTTGCCAGATATGTGTGCTATTACAATATGTCCATTTTCTAACTCAACACGAAACATTGCATTTGATAATGCTTCTATAATTGATCCGTCTTGCTCTATTGCTGATTGTTTTGCCATATTTAAGCTACTGCTTTTCTGTTTTTCCCAGTTTTCATTAAACTGTCATACTCTTTATTCAATAAATAGGTATTTATTTGCTGAATTGTGTCTATAACTACTCCAACCATAATTATTAAAGAAGTTCCTCCATAGAATAAAGCCCAAGATTGTTGAACATTTAATAAGTTAAAAACTATTGCAGGAAAAATTGCTATTAAAGCCAAAAATAATGATCCTGGAAATGTAATCAATGACATTAAATGATCCAAATAATCAGATGTTTCAATTCCTGGTTTTACACCCGGAATAAATCCACCACTTCGTTTCAAATCATCAGACATTTTATTAGTTGGAACTGTTATCGCTGTATATAGATATGTAAATACTACAATCAAAAATGCAAAAACTAAATTGTACCAAAGACCAAATATGTTGCTAAATGCTCTAGTTACTGCTTGACCAACTTCCGAAGTTTTGTCAACTCTTGCTAAAACACCAGGTATAAACATAATTGCTTGCGCAAAAATAATTGGCATAACTCCCGAAGCATTTAATTTAAGTGGTATCCATTGTCTGTTACCACCCATCATATCTTGTTCCAGATCACCAGAATTAGAACGTCTTGCATATTGTACAGGGATTTTTCTAACCGCAAGTACTAATAATACACAAGCAATGATTACAAGAAACCAAATAATAATTTCAAAAACAATTAACATTGGACCTCCATTATTTTGAGAAACTACAGAAGAAAATTCTTGAACGAACGCTTGAGGCATTCTTGCCAAAATTCCAACCATAATTAATAGTGAAATTCCATTTCCAATACCTTTATCTGTTATTTTTTCTCCTAACCACATTGCAAATATTGTACCCGTAACTAAAATTGTTACCGATGAAAACAAAAAGGCAAACTGTGATATTAAATCTGGATTTGTAGAAGAAATAATAGCATTTGGAATTGTATGATACAAATTATATATGTATCCTGGACCTTGAACTAAAGTAATTAGAATTGTCAACCATCGTGTAATTTGATTGATTTTCTTTCTACCGCTTTCACCATCTTTTTGCAACTTCTGAAGATATGGAATAGCAATCCCCATTAATTGAACTACAATGGACGCAGAAATGTAAGGCATAATTCCTAATGCAAATACAGACGCTTTTGAAAAAGCACCACCAGTAAACACATTTATTAACCACCCAATACCTTCGTTTGTCTGGTTAGATAATTGTCCTAGTTTAGTAGCATCAATTCCAGGAAGTGTAACATGTGCCCCAAATCTATAAACCAAAAGAAGACCCAAAGTAATTAAAATTCTATTTTTTAATTCTTCGATTTTCCAAAGATTCATAAATGACTCAATAAATTTTTTCATAATGAGAAAATTACATTGTTACCGCTTCTCCTCCAGCAGCTTCGATAGCGGCTTTTGCAGTAGCAGTAAATTTGTGAGCAATTACTTTAAGTTTGGTTTTCAATTCACCTCTACCTAAAATCTTAACAATCTCATTTTTAGTCGCAAGACGATTAGTAACAAAAGTTGTCATATCTACAGTATCGGTTACGATTCCATTGTCAACTAACAACTGTAAAGTATCAAGATTTACACCTTCATATTCTTTACGGTTAATATTTGTGAAACCAAATTTAGGAACACGTCTTTGAAGAGGCATTTGTCCACCTTCAAAACCGATTTTCTTAGAATAACCTGAACGAGATTTCGCTCCTTTGTGACCTCTTGCAGAAGTACCACCTTTACCAGATCCTTCACCTCTACCTAATCTTTTATTTTGATTGTGAGTAGAACCTTCGGCAGGTTGTAAGTTACTTAAATTCATAACTATTATTTATTATTTAATTTCTTCAACAGAAACTAAGTGTTTAACTTTATTAATCATACCAATAATAGTAGGATTTGACTCGTGCTCAACAACTTGACCCATTTTACGAAGACCTAAAGCCTCCAAACCTCTTTTTTGAGTAAGTGGACAATTTATTTTACTTCTAACTTGTTTTACTAATAACTTAGCCATAATTTTTTTGGATTAACCTTTAAAAACTTTTTCTAAAGAAACGCCTCTTTGTTTTGCAACGGTATGTGCGCTTCTCATTTGCAAAAGCGCATCAAAAGTCGCTTTAACTACGTTGTGAGGATTAGATGAACCTTGAGATTTTGATAATACATCATGAATACCTACTGATTCAAGTACTGAACGAACAGCACCACCAGCAATTACTCCTGTACCATGAGATGCAGGAATTAAAAATACTCTTGCTCCACCAAATTTTCCTTTTTGTTCGTGAGGAACTGACTGACCATTCAAAGGAATTTTTACCAAATTCTTTTTAGCGTCTTCAACTGCTTTAGCGATTGCTTCAGAAACATCTTTTGATTTTCCAAGACCATGACCAACAACACCATCTTCATTACCAACTACAACAATTGCAGAAAAACCAAATGCTCTACCACCTTTTGTAACTTTAGTAACACGATTAACACTCACTAGACGATCTTTCAAATCAAGACCACTTGGTTTTACTAACTCTACGTTTTTGTATTTACTATTAGACATAATAATTAAAATTTAAGACCCGCAGCTCTCGCTCCTTCAGCTAATGATTTCACACGACCATGATATAAATAACCACCTCTATCGAAAGTAACTATTTCTATACCTGATTTCAATGCTTTTTCAGCAATTAATTTTCCAACTGCTAAAGCAACTTCAACATTGGTTCCTTTTGAACTAACTTCTTTTTCTCTTGAAGAGCAAGCCAATAAAGTAACTCCATTCACATCATCAATTAGTTGTGCGTAGATTTCTTTATTACTTCTAAATACAGAAAGCCTTGGATTTGCAGAAGTACCACTAATCGTTTTTCTAATTCTATATCTAATTCTTTGTCTTCTATCAGATTTTGTTAATGACATAATCTTATATTTTTTAAGCGGATTTACCTGCTTTTCTTCTTAATACTTCACCCACGAATTTAACACCTTTCCCTTTATAAGGTTCTGGTTTACGGAAACCTCTAATTTTGGCAGCAACTTGACCTAAAAGTTGTTTATCAAAAGAAGTTAACTTCACGATTGGGTTTTTTCCTTTTTCAGATATTGTTTCAAGTGTTACTTCTGGAGCAATTTCTAAAACAATATTGTGAGAATATCCAAGAGCTAAATCCAATTTTTGACCTTGGTTTGATGCTCTGTATCCAACTCCAACTAATTCCAATTGTTTTTCAAAACCTGTCGATACTCCATTAACCATATTATTGATTAATGATCTGTATAAACCGTGTTTTGCTCTTTGGTCTTTACTGTCGGAAGATCTTTCTACTAATACTTGACCGTCTTCAACTGTAACAGTAACATCTGAATATTCCTGTGTTAGTTGACCTAATTTTCCTTTTACTGTAATAATACCATCAGCAACAGAAACTGTTACTCCTGGAATGATTACAACTGGATTTTTACCTATTCTTGACATCTTTCTAGTATTATTGTTAATATACGTAACATATAACTTCGCCACCAACGTTCAATTGTTTTGCTTGCTTTCCAGTCATAAGACCTTTAGAAGTCGAAACTATTGCAATACCTAGACCGTTAAGGATTCTTGGGATTGTTGATGAACCAGCATATTTACGTAGACCTGGTTTACTAATTCTTTGAATATCCTTGATAACCGACTCTTTCGTGTCCTTATCATATTTCAAAGCGATTTTGATAGAACCCTGAACAGTGT
The DNA here is from genome assembly GCA_043738745.1 of Bacteroidota bacterium. Taxonomy (GTDB): domain Bacteria; phylum Bacteroidota; class Bacteroidia; order Flavobacteriales; family Flavobacteriaceae; genus Flavobacterium. The sequence goes on along the minus strand of JAYUFL010000214.1, from coordinate 3,244 downwards.
TCTCTTCAAATTTGTAACTTAAGATATATCCTTGGTCGAATAAAATCTTAGTGATTTCTTTCTTCATGTTAGATGCTGGGATTTCAACCACTTTGTGATTGGCAGCCACTGCATTTCTCACTCTAGTAAGATAATCTGCAATTGGATCTGTATACATATTTGTATAATTAAGAATATGGTTTTCTAAAAACACTCATTAATAGAACCTTTATTCAGTTAAATAATTGTCTAAAAAATGCATTTTTATATACTGTAATGATACTATATACAAAAATACATTTTACTAGTTTCTACCAAGATGCTTTTTTAACACCTGGAATTAATCCGTTATTTGCCATTTCACGAAATGTAACGCGTGAAATACCAAATTGTCTCATATATCCTCTTGGTCTTCCTGTTAATTTACAACGATTGTGCAAACGAACTGGAGAAGCATTTTTTGGTAATTTCTGCAAACCTACGAAATCTTTTGCTTCTAACAAAGTTTTTCTTTTCGCGGCATATTTTTCTACCGTTTTTTCTCTTTTCACCTCACGGGCTTTCATTGATTCTTTAGCCATCTTTTAGTTCTTTTTAAAAGGTAAACCTAGTTCAGTCAACAGCGATTTTGCTTCTTTGTCCGTAGCCGCAGAAGTTACAAAGGTGATGTCCATTCCAGATATTTTATTTACTTTATCGATATCAATTTCAGGGAAAATGATTTGTTCTAAAACTCCAAGGTTATAATTTCCTCTTCCGTCGAATCCAGTAGCCTTAATTCCGCTAAAATCTCTTACACGTGGTAAAGATGAAGTAACAAGTCTATCTAAAAACTCATACATTTTTTCTCCACGCAAAGTTACTTTTGCACCAATTGGCATTCCTTTTCTTAATTTGAAAGATGCAACATCTTTTTTAGAAATAGTAGCTAATGCTTTTTGTCCCGTGATTTTTGTTAACTCTTCGACTGCGTAGTCAATTAGTTTTTTATCCGAAACAGCAGCACCAACTCCTTTACTTAAAACGATTTTTTCCAATTTTGGAACTTGCATTACGTTTTTATAGCCGAATTCTTCTTTAAGAGCAGATACAACTCTGTTGTTATACTCTTCTTTTAGTCTAGGTATATAAGCCATTATTATAGTACTTGATTAGATTTTTTTGAAAATCTCACTTTTTTATCTCCTTCGATTCTAACTCCTGTTCTTGTAGTTTCCTTTGTTTTTGGATCTATAAGAGAAATGTTAGATATTTGAATTGCGGCTTCCTTCTTTACAATTCCGCCTTGAGGGCTTTTTGCACTAGGTTTTGTATGTTTTGAAACCATATTAACACCTTCTACAATAGCTTTGTTCTTTTCACGATCTATTTTAAGAACTTTACCTTCTGAACCTTTATGGTCTCCAGCAATTACTCTTACAATATCTCCTGATTTTATTTTTATCTTTATCATCTTATTAAATAATTAAAGCACCTCTGGTGCTAATGATACAATTTTCATGAATTGTTTTTCACGAAGTTCTCTTGCAACTGGACCAAAAACACGAGTTCCTCTCATTTCACCAGCAGCATTTAACAAAACGCAAGCGTTATCGTCAAATCTGATGTATGAACCGTCGACTCTTCTCACTTCTTTTTTTGTTCTAACAACTACAGCAGTTGAAACAGTTCCTTTTTTTACACTACCGTTTGGGGCAGTGTCTTTTATAGAAACTACAATTTTATCTCCAACAGAAGCATATCTTCTTTTGGTACCACCTAATACACGGATTGTCAAAACTTCTTTTGCTCCTGTGTTATCTGCGACTTTTAGTCTTGATTCTTGTTGTACCATTATTTAGCTCTTTCTAAGATTTCAACTAGTCTCCAACATTTAGTCTTACTTAAAGGACGCGTTTCGCTAATTCTTACCGTATCACCAATGTTACAATCGTTTAATTCATCGTGCGCATGATACTTTTTAGTTTTCAATACGAACTTACCATATAGTGGATGTTTTACTTTTCTTACTTCGGCAACAACAATAGATTTATCCATTTTGTCTGAAGTAACAACACCTACTCTTTCTTTTCTTAAATTTCTTTTTTCTTCCATCTTTCAGCAGAATACAGTTATAGTAACTCTCTTTTAGTTAACTCTGTAGCTAATCTTGCAACTGTTCTTCTTACACTTCTAATTTGAAGTGGATTTTCAATTGGAGAAATAGCGTGAGCCATTTTTAGATCAGCATATTTTTTCTTGGTTTGACCAAGCATTTCTTGCAACTGTGCTGCAGAAAGATTTTTAACTTCTGATTGTTTCATAATATTGATTTAATTATGCTTCGAAATCTCTTGCGATTACAAATTTAGTTTTAACTGGTAGTTTTTGTGCTGCAAGACGTAACGCCTCTTTTGCAACTGACAAAGGTACACCACCAACTTCAAACATAATCCTTCCGGGTTTTACAATAGCCGCCCAGTATTCTACTGCACCTTTACCTTTACCCATACGTACCTCTAGAGGTTTCTTAGTTATTGGTTTGTCTGGAAATATTTTGATCCATAATTGACCTTCTCTTTTCATGAAACGAGTTGCAGCAATACGAGCCGCTTCGATTTGACGTGATGTTAAAAACATTCCATCTTCATGAACAGATTTAATACCAAACATTCCATTAGAAAGTTCATGTCCTCTTTGAGAATTTCCTTTCATTTTACCTTTCTGTACCTTTCGGTATTTTGTTCTTTTAGGCTGTAACATTTTTTTTTAATTTAAAAATTTACTTTCGTTTACGAGCGTCTGGTTTACCACCTTTATTAAAAGGTTTTCTGTCTCCTCTCGGAGCATCTCCTCCTTTACCACCACCAGTACCAGACTGTTTTTTGTCCATACCAGCTAATGGAGAAAGATCTCTCTTTCCATAAACTTCACCTTTCATGATCCACACTTTAATTCCCATTCTACCATATGTAGTATGAGCCTCCGCAAGTGCATAATCAATATCAGCCCTGAAAGTTGATAGAGGAATTCTACCTTCTTTGAAACCTTCTGAACGAGCCATCTCTGCACCATTCAAACGACCAGAAATTAAAACTTTAATACCTTCAGCGTTCATACGCATTGAGGCAGCAATAGCCATTTTAATTGCACGTCTGTAAGAAATACGGCTTTCGATTTGACGACAGATACTTGTAGCAACCAAATAAGCATCAAGTTCAGGTCTTTTGATTTCAAATATGTTGATTTGAACCTCTTTGTCAGTAACTTTCTTAAGTTCTTCTTT
>JAYUFL010000213.1:0-8554 GCA_043738745.1 Bacteroidota bacterium | reverse complement strand
CGTAGTTCCTACAAATGTAATCTTGTCGAACGGAGATGGAACCAAGTTTGTTTACATAGCCGACAAGGTAAATGGAAAAACGGCTGTTGCCAAAAAAGTAGTTGTAACCATTGGTCAAGCCTCGGAAAACGTAACCGAAATCCTTTCTGGACTCAATGCTGCCGATGTAATTGTTACCGAAGGATTAAATACTTTGGAAGAAGGAACGAAGTTAAATTTCTAATAAAAGTTTAGAACGTTTATAAGTTTAGGTTAAACCAGACTTTAAACAATAAAAACTTTAAACAAAAAGCAAATGGAACACAAAAATCACGAATTCAGCATATCAAGTTGGGCTGTAGATAACCGAATTACGGTTTATATTCTAACACTTATTATTATAGTAATGGGAACGATGGCATACATAAATATGCCACGAGAGGATTTTCCGGAAATTTTAGAAAATAAAATATATGTTTCCTCAATTTTTCCTGGAAACTCGGCTCAAGATGTCGAAAAATTAGTTGTAAAACCACTCGAAGATCAGTTTAAAGGAATTTCTGGAGTCGAAAAAGTTACATCGAGTTCGTTTCAAGATTACGGAATGATTGTTGTTGAATTCAGTCAAAAAGTAACACTCGAAGAAGCAAAAATTAGAATAAAAGACAAAGTCGATCAAACCAAAGCCAAGACCGATTGGCCAAATTTGGATAACGGAAGTAAGGTCGAACCAAGTGTTTTTAACATTAATATTTCTGAGGAAGTCCCAATCTTAAACATCAATCTAAAAGGAAATTACACCACGCAACAACTCAAAAAATACGGAGAATACTTGCAAGATGAAATCGAGAATGTTCCCGAAGTTAAAAAAGTGGATATTCTGGGTGTCGATGATAAAGAAGTCGAAATTGCCATTGATGTTTTCAAAATGAGTGCTGCAAAAGTAAGTTTTGACGATATTCAAAATGCAATAAAATATGAAAATATGACACTTTCTGGTGGAAATTTAGTATCGCAAGGATCTAGAAATAACATCAGAATTGTTGGAGAAATAAAAAACCCCGAAGAGTTAAATAACATTATTGTCAAATCATTTGGAGGAACCGTTTATCTAAAAGATATTGCCGTTGTTAGTTTTAAAGAAAAAGAAAAAACAACTTTTGCCCGCGAATCTGGTCAAGAAGTCGTGATGCTAAACGTAAAAAAACGTTCAGGTCAAAACATGATTTCGGCATTGGATCAAGTCAAAGAAATTGTTGCTAAAGCACAAAAAAATGTTTTACCAAAAGATTTAGATCTAAAAATGACCAACGATCAATCGCATCGTGTGGAACATCAGGTTAATGAACTTTCTAATCACATTATTTTTGGTATTGTTCTGGTAATGATTGTGTTAATGTTTACCATGGGATTGCGAAATTCGTTATTTGTAGGTGCAGCAATTCCATTATCGATGTTGATGGCATTTGCAATTCTGTCAGCATTTGGATTTACATTAAACACGATGGTTTTATTCGGATTAGTCATGGGATTAGGACTTCTGGTCGATGATGGAATTGTAGTCGTCGATAACGTTTTTGCCAATATGCGAAAAGGAATGACCCGAATTGATGCTTCGAAAATTGGTATTGGTGAGATTGCTTGGCCCGTAATTTCATCGACAGCAACAACATTAGCAGCCTTTATTCCGTTGGCATTATGGCCAGGCACTGTTGGTAAATTTATGGTTTATTTTCCAATAACATTATCTTGTGTTTTGGGAGCATCGTTGTTTGTTGCAATGGTTATAAATGCAGCAATGACAGGAGGTTTTATGGATATTGAAGATAGAAATATATCTAAATCTGCATTAAAAAAATATTCAATTATATTTTTGGCGGCGGGATTACTATTTGCCGTTCCGGGTTATATTTCTAATACCGTTTGGATGCGAGCAATTGGACATTTATTGCTAATTTCGTTAGCATTTATGTGGGCTTATCACACGTTTTTATTTAAAGCAACACAAGATTTTCAACATAGTTTTTTCCCAAGATTAGAAGCCAAATACCAAGTTTTCTTAGGTAAAATTTTGACAGGAAAACGTGCCGTAATTGCCTTAGTATCAATAATTGGATTATTGTTTTTTTCGGTAGCATTATTGGTTATTTTTCCTAGACAAACGTTTTTCTTCCCAAATAATATCCCAAAACAAAATATAGTTTACATTGAATATCCTCAAGGAACCGATATTTCTAAAACCAATACAGCCACTTTATTTGTAGAAAAACAGGTAATCGATATCATGAAAAAATATGTTGATCCTACTACAAAAGAAAATTTCTTAGCAGAAAGCATCGTTGCGCAAGTAGGAACGGGTGCCGGAAACCCAAATGTAGATGCCGGAAACCAATCCGAAACACCATATAAAGGGAAAGTTACCGTAAATTTTTCGGAGTTTAAGTTTCGTCGTGGTGTAAATACAAACGATGTTTTAGGAGAAATTCGTAGTAAAGTAAAAAATATTGCTGGAGCAAAAATTACTGTCGAAAAAGATGCTGCTGGACCGCCATCTGGATATCCTGTAAGTTTGCAATTGTCGGGATCGGATTACGATCAGATGCTGGTAGAAGCCGATAAGGTTATTGCATTTATCAATTCGAAAAATATTTCGGGTATCGAAAAACTAAACATCGATGTAAATAAAGAATCGCCAGAACTCGAAGTAAAAATAGATAGAGTGGGTGCAGGAAGTTTAGGAGCAACAACTGGACAAGTAGGTTTTACAATGCGTAGAGCGATTTATGGTCAGGAAATTTCTAAATATAAAGAAGGAAAACACGACTATAATATTGTAATGCGTTTGCAGGACGACCAGCGCAAAAACGAAAGTATATTGTTTAATCAACCCGTAACGTTCCGAAATCAGAATAACGGGCAAATCATGCAAGTTCCTATTTCGGCATTGGCAACAACTGAAAAAATATATACTTTTAACCAAATAAAACGTAAAAACTCCAAACGTGTAATGACTATTTATTCCAATGTTTTGGAAGGTTACACGGGCGATGGGATTACAAATAATATAAAATCGGCGCTGGAAAATGCCAATTATAAAATGGCTGGCGATATTACTTATTCGTTTTCGGGCGAGCAAGAACAACAAAAAAAGGATTCCAGTTTCCTATTTGGCGCATTACTTTTGGCATTGGCAAGTATTACTATAATTATTGTTTTACAATTTAATTCTATTTCAAAAACATTGGTAATTATGTTTACCGTTTTGCTAAGTTTTTCGGGAGTTTTCTTTGGATATGTTTTGGCAGGAATGGATTTTGTAATCCTTATGACAATGATGGGAATTATTGCGCTGTCTGGAATAGTCGTAAAAAACGGAATTGTATTAATGGATTTCTTTGTACTATTATTAGACGAAAAAGTTCGTGTAAACAAGCAAAATTCTCATGACGATTTAACGATTCTTGAAATAAAAGAAGTAATTATTAAATCCGGAAAATCACGTTTGCGCCCTGTTTTACTTACTGCATTGACCGCGATTTTAGGATTAATTCCGTTGGCAATAGGTTTAAATTTCGATTTCTTTGGATTAATAACCGACTTAAATCCGCATTTATATATGGGTGGAGATAATGTAATATTCTGGTCGCCACTGGCTTGGACCATTATTTTTGGGTTGAGTTACGCCACAATTCTAACTTTGGTTATGGTTCCTGTAATGTTTTATTTGGTCAAACGAATGAAATATTGGTTGCGTGATCGAAGTGCCAAAAAAGCAGTTGTTGGTTTATAACTTTCGTTCATTTAGATATTTAGAAGCGGTTTTTTAATTAAAACCACTTTTTCTTTTGTCAGTAAAATGGTTTTATTAACTTCGTAATTAAAACAATTCTAATTATAAAAAAAACTACAAAAAATTAATGGTCAATTTCATCAAAAAAAAGTGGAAACAAATCTTAAATATTGGTCGTAAAGACGAGTTGCACTATCTTGAAATTCAAAAAAACGCACTACTAAATGGGGTTTCTGTAATTTCGCTCGTTACGGGTTTAGTCATTACAATAGTATATTCAACTTTAGGATATAGTAACAGATATGTTCCATTAATTTCAATTCCTGTTTTTAGTTTAGTGCTTTTGTTCAACAAAAAACACAAATATCGAATAGCGCGGAATGTAGCGTTTTTTGGCATGCTAATTTCAATAACCTTTTGGAGTTTTTATACACGAAGATCGGGAGCGGAATTGTTATATATCAGTCTTGCTTGTAGCAGTGCTTCTATTTTTAGACGAAAAAGAACTATTTTTTCGGCAATGATAACCTGTTCGGTATTGTATTTTACTTACACTATTATCGATTATTCAATTCCTTTTACGGCGAACCCAACTATTAATTATATTTTTATAAAAACTATTTTGGCATATATAACTGCTGGACTGATTTTTTTTCAAATAATTCTAAATGTCGATATTACCAATAGAATATCAAAATCTTTAGATAGAAAATATGATGAATTGGTAGAATTCAATAAAAACTTGGATCATTTAGTAAAACAATCCAATGAGGAGTTATATTCTTATCAGGCTACAATAAATCACAATATGTATTCTATTGTTACTGATTTTGATGGGACTATTTTTAAAATAAACGAAATATATCTCGAAAAAATGGGATACTCCAAAGAAGAAGTACTGGGGGAAAATATAAACATAGTAAAATCGCTCGATCATGACGAAAAATTCTACGAAATTATAGACAAAACCATTGCTTCTGGAAAAGTTTGGCGTGGAGAGTCTAAAATTAAAACAAAAAAAGAAGGTTTCTTTTGGGTTGATTCTACTATTTTACCTGTTCGGGATTCCAAAGGTATAATCACAAAATTTTTAACTATTTCGGTTGATATTACTGATAGAAAAATTGCCGAAGAAAAAGAAAAAACAGCAGTCGAAAATTTTACCAAAAGTCAAAATCATTTGAGTCTGCTATTAGAAAACCAAACAGATTTGGTTGTGATGGCAGATAAATTAGGAAACAGAAACTACGTAAACAATGCATTTTGTGAGTTTTTTGGAAAAAGTCAAGATTTTTTTATAGGAACAAATTACAGAACACTCGAGCCAAAAAAGGTATTGAAAAAGTATTTAAAACTATTTGATAGTCTTTCGTTCGAAAATCCAAAAATAAAAACAATCGAATTACTCGAAAACGATAAAAAAGAAAAAAAATGGATTCAATGGAATGAATTTGCACTTTTTGACGAAAACAAAAACATTACAGAAATTTTTTCTATTGGTCATGATATTACAGAATTAAAAGAAATTGAATTTCAAAATGCTAATTATATTGCTCAATTTGAAGAAATGGCATTCAAAAATTCGCATAAATTTCGAGGCCCATTAAGTAATATTTTGGGAATAATAGATTTATACTATAGCAATGACATAAGCGACGATGAGATTGAAGAATTTGCAAATTTACTCAAAATTTCTGCCGATAATTTAGATGTCGCCGCCCAGGAAATGTCATCGTTTATAAATTTATATCACAACGAGAAAAAACAAATAAACGACAAAACAAACATTAATTTAGATTTTAGCGAGGCAAAATCGAAACATTTAAATTGGAAATATAAAATAGGTAATTTTATAGACGGAATTGGAAGTTTAACAAAAATTCAGGCTACTTCCCCTCTCCAAAGCGATTTAGGAAAATGGTTTTATGGAATTGGAAAACCAAAATATGGACATCTAGAGTCCATGAAGCAACTAGAAATTGAAAACGAAAAAATACACAATCAGGTTTTAGAACTACTAGACCTAAAAAAAGATGGTTTTATTAAAAAAAGCAAACTGAAATATCTCGAAATTATTAAAACTTCCGACAAAATAATTCTCCTTCTAGACGAAACTGAGGCGACAGTTAAAACTTCAATAACAAATAACAAATAACAAATAAATTACTGAAGTTTCTTTAATTCTTACGAAAATACAATATTTGTTTTTACTTTTGCAGTTCAAAATCAAAACCATGTACAGAAGTCACAATTGCGGCGAACTAAACGCTACGAATATCAATACAGAAGTTACCCTTGCAGGCTGGGTTCAAAAATCACGCAATAAAGGGTTTATGAATTGGGTTGATTTGCGTGATCGTTACGGAATTACACAACTCATGTTCGACGAAAGTCGTTCCGATAAATCTGTTTTCGAATTGGCTAAAACCTTAGGTCGCGAATTTGTTATTCAAGTAAAAGGTTTGGTTATTGAGCGCGAAGCCAAAAATAAAAATATTCCAACTGGCGAAATTGAGATTTTAGTTACCGAAATGAAAATTTTAAACGCTTCGCTAACGCCGCCTTTCACAATCGAAGACGAAACCGATGGTGGCGAAGACATCCGAATGAAATACCGTTACCTTGACATTCGTAGAAACCCTGTAAAAAACAGTTTACTTTTTCGTCATAAAGTAGCCATGGAAGTCCGTAAATATCTTTCAGATCTAGATTTCTGCGAAGTAGAAACGCCTTATTTAATAAAATCGACACCAGAAGGCGCAAGAGATTTTGTCGTGCCAAGCCGCATGAATGAAGGACAGTTTTATGCCTTGCCACAATCGCCACAAACGTTCAAACAATTATTGATGGTTGGCGGAATGGACAAATATTTCCAAATCGTAAAATGTTTCCGTGACGAAGATTTACGTGCTGACCGCCAACCCGAATTTACACAAATAGATTGCGAAATGGCATTCGTAGAACAAGAAGATATTCTAGATGTTTTCGAAGGATTAACACGTCATTTGCTTAAAGAAATAAAAGGAATCGAAGTCGATAAATTCCCTCGTATGACCTACGATCACGCCATGCGAACGTACGGAAACGACAAACCAGACATTCGTTTTGGGATGGAATTTGGCGAACTAAACGAATTTGCAAAACACAAAGATTTTCCGGTTTTTAATGCAGCCGAATTGGTTGTGGCAATCGCCGTTCCTGGCGTTGGCGAATATTCTCGTAAAGAAATCGATGCATTAATAGAATGGGTAAAACGTCCACAAGTCGGAGCATCAGGAATGGTTTATGTAAAATGCAATGAGGACGCAACCTATAAATCATCGGTAGATAAATTCTACGATCAAGGCGATTTATCAAATTGGGCAAAAATGACAGGTGCGCAAAAAGGCGACATGATTTTTGTACTTTCAGGCCCAGCCGACAAAACCAGAACACAACTTTCTGCACTTAGAATGGAATTAGCAACGCGTTTGGGTCTAAGAAATCCAGCCGAATTTGCACCACTTTGGGTGGTAGATTTCCCGTTGTTAGAATTAGATGAAGAGAGCGGAAGATGGCACGCCATGCACCATCCGTTTACTTCTCCAAAACCCGAAGACATGGAATTACTGGCAACAAATCCTGGTAAAGTTAGAGCCAATGCTTATGATATGGTTTTAAATGGTAATGAAATTGGCGGCGGATCAATTAGAATTCACGACAAAGCCACACAAGCCCTAATGTTCAAATATTTAGGATTTACCGAACAAGAAGCAAGAAATCAGTTTGGTTTCCTAATGGATGCCTTTCAGTTTGGCGCACCACCACACGGCGGATTGGCTTTTGGATTGGATAGGTTGGTTGCTATTTTGGGCGGACAAGAAACCATTCGCGATTTTATTGCCTTCCCAAAAAACAATTCAGGCCGCGATGTCATGATAGACGCACCGTCTATTATTGACGAAAAACAACTCGAGGAATTGCATATAAAATTGAGATAAACTTTTGAAAACCAACAATATTCAAAAATATTTAACATAATTCCGTTTTATATTAAATATTAGATTACATTTGCAGCAATATTAATTATTTATTACAATCACAATGCGCACAGGAACAGTAAAATTTTTCAATGAATCTAAAGGTTACGGATTTATTACAGACGAAGAAACAGGAAAAGACATTTTCGTACATGCATCAGGAATCAAAGCGGAAGAATTACGCGAAGGTGACAGAGTATCTTACGAAGAAGAAGAAGGAAGAAAAGGTAAAGTAGCTGCTCAAGTAGTTGCTTTAGAAGACTAAAATATATATATTTAAGTTACCTAAAATTAAAAATGTCTCGATTTATTTCGGGACATTTTTTTTGGAGCCAATCCAACTTTTCGCTACAATCTTTCGTTTTTCAATCTCTTTTTTCTATAAAAATTTAAGGAACTTCCTTTGGTCGTTCTCAAATTTCAAGAAAAAAAGATTTCAAAACTTCAAGGATTTTCACTTCTATTTGGGCTAAAACCAATTTTTCACAATCTATTTTATTTATAATCATTAAAAATTACAAAATTCAATCGTTTTAGTGCTTATCATTTATAATTTTTTTATTGTTATTTAATGAATTGAAACTTATCTTTGTAACAAAAATTTCTCAAAATGCAGTCAGATCAATTAAGTTACCTTCCAATACTCATGCAATTTTTGCTAGCAGCGGGATTTGTTGTAGGAACTATATTTATTTCAGGAAAACTTGGGCCAAGCAGATCATCAAAAATCAAAGACGAAAATTTCGAATGCGGAATCGAATCTATT